>DATJSI010000036.1 GCA_035504215.1 Mycobacteriales bacterium | reverse complement strand
CGGGTCCTTGGGCCGCTCGAAGATGTCCTCGGTCGAGCCGGCCTCGACGATCTGGCCCGGAGTCCCCTGCTCGGCCAGGAAGAACGCGCACTGCTGGGAGACCCGGGCCGCCTGCTGCATGTTGTGGGTGACGATGACGATCGTCACCTGGTCGCGAAGCAGATGAATGGTCTCCTCGACCCGTCGGGTCGAGGTCGGGTCGAGGGCTGAGCAGGGCTCGTCCATCAACAGGACGTCGGGGTTCACGGCGAGCGACCGAGCGATGCACAGCCGCTGCTGCTGGCCTCCGGACAGCGCGCCGCCAGGCGAGTCGAGCCGGTCCTTCACCTCGGCCCAGAGCCCGCCGCGCAGGAGGCAGTCCTCGATCAGCGCCGCCCGATCGGACCGCGAGATCTTGGTGCCGGTGAGCTTCAGACCCGCGGTGACGTTCTCGGAGATCGACATGGTCGGGAACGGGTTCGGCTTCTGGAACACCATCCCGATCCGGCGCCTGGTCTCGGTCGTGCGTGCGGTCGGGTCGTAGATGTCGGCGCCGTTCAGTCGCACCTCACCGGCCAGCTTCGCGCCCACCACGGACTCGTGCATCCGATTGAGGATTCGCAGGAAGGTGGACTTGCCGCAGCCGGACGGTCCGATCAGCGCAGTGACGACACCCGGAGGCATCGACAGCGAGACCCGCTCGAGCACCTTCTTGGTGCCGAACCATGCCGAGACGTTCACGGCATCGAGGTGCGCGCCGGACACCTGACCGCTGGGGCGCGGGGGCTCCGTGAGGTCCAGAACGGCTGGGGCGATGCTCACGGCAATCTCCTCGGTAGCGGGTTCGTGATCCAACGCATCAGGCCTCCGTATAGCGAACTGCGCGCGGCGGAGTGGAGAGCGTCTCCCGCCACGAGGCATCTTCGGAACGGGGGGCGACGACCTGGGTGAGGGCCGGCAGGTGCTCGTCCGACAGTTGCGCATTGCGCACTGCGGCGACGAACGCCTCGACGTTGTAGGTGCACTCACGGTGCCGGGCATATCCGCGGCTCGAGGTCGCCACGGGCACGCCGTCCAGGCGCAGCCGCCAGCCCCAGGTGCCGGTGTGCGGCACGGTCAGAATGTGCGCCTGCGCCTCGTCGATCCGTTCGCGAAGCAGCTTCGCGTCCTCGCGCGCGGTCGGCAGGTCCGGAAAGACCCGGGAGCTGCGGCCGAGCTCACGATGGTTGGCACCGGTGAGCCGCCAGGCAACCCACGAGCCGTCGCCGTCGGCCTCGCCCTCGAAGTTCTGGTGAACGTCGGGCCAGACCGGGTGTGCCTCGGCTCCCCGACCCACGCCAACGACGAACAGAAAGCGCGGCGACTTCACGCGTCCTCCCTCGTCACGTCACGCTTGCCGGGCGGCGCAAAACCCGTCAGACAACGACAACCGACGTACGACGACGACTGGCGCACGCAAGCCGAACGCCAGATGACCACTAGATGAACGACAGAAGTTGGGGTGTGGGCTCGGGTCCCGACCCGGCCTTCGTCGGGCGGCTCAGCGCTCCTCGTAGACCTCGTCCGGAGTGCCGACCAGAGCGGGATCGGGGCGCCCGACCACCGCGGCGCTCTTGCCGGGGTAGTCGAAGCGGGACAGAACATGACGCATCGACTCGATCCGCCCGCGCCGCTTGTCGTTGCTCTTCACCACTGTCCAGGGCGCGAAGCCGGTGTGCGTGCGCTGGAACATCTGCTCCTTGGCCTCGGTGTACTCGTCCCATTTGTCCAGCGAGGCCAGGTCCATCGGAGAGAGCTTCCACTGCTTGACGGGGTCGACCCGGCGCAGGGTGAACCGCGTGCGCTGCTCGCTCTGCGTCACCGAGAACCAGAACTTGACCAGGTCGATCCCGTCCTCGACCAGCATCTGCTCGAACGGCGGTGCCTGCTGCATGAACAGCTCGTACTCATCGTCCGAGCAGAACCCCATCACGCGCTCGACGCCGGCGCGGTTGTACCAGGACCGGTCGAAGAAGACGATCTCGCCGGCCGCCGGCAGCTGTTCGACGTAACGCTGGAAGTACCACTGGCCGCGCTGAACGTCGGTCGGCTTCTCGAGCGCCACGACCCGGGCGCCGCGCGGGTTCAAGTGCTCGGTGTAACGCCGGATGGTGCCACCCTTGCCGGCCGCGTCGCGGCCCTCGAAGAGCAGGATGAGCCGGCGGCCCTCCGACTTGACCCACGACTGCAGCTTGAGCAGCTCGATCTGCAGCAGGCGCTTGGTCCGCTCGTAGTCCAGGCGGGTCATGCGGTGGTCGTACGGGTAGCCCTCGCGCCAGGTCTCGACCTTGTTGCCCTCGGCGTCGAGCAACGTCGGCTCGCCGTCGTCGTCGATCAGTACGTCGATCTCGAGGTCGTCGAGGCTGTCGAGCAGGTCGTCCGCCTCGATCGTCCCGTACGGAAACTCGGCCCTGGGCGGTACCAGGTCTGTCATGTGCTCTCCGTTCCGGACCGCCGGCCGTCGAGGTTCCCGGCACCCGACGCTACCGCCGCGATGCAGCGGTAGGGCATCGTTGTCGCGTGACCACCGCACCTGCCGCCGTCGACCACGTGGTCGACCTGGGCGGCCCCACGCACTACGTCGACTTCGGCGGTCCCGAGCACGGCCCGCTGATCGTCGCGGTCCACGGGCTCGGCGGCTCGGCATGGAACTGGCTCGCGGTCGCTCCGCTGCTCACCGAGCGGTGCCGGGTGGTCGCGATCGACCTCGCCGGCCACGGCTTGTCGCCGGCCGCGGGGCGGCCGACCTCCGTTCCGGCCAACCGGGCGCTGCTCGACCGTTACATCCGTGAGGTGCTCGGCGAACCGGTCGTGTTGATGGGCAACTCGATGGGCGGCCTCATCACGTTGCTCGAGTCGGCGGCCGCGCCGGACCTGGTGACGGGCGCGGTGCTGGTCAACCCGGCGCTGCCTCGCCCGTTGTTGTCCCGGCTGGACCCGCGGGTGGCCCTGCAGTTCGCTGTCGTCGCCGTACCCGGCCTCGGCGAGGCCGCCCTCGCGCGCCGGCGCCGGCACCGCAGCGTCGCGATGCAGATTTGGGACACGCTGAAACTCTGCACGGTGGACATCGCGCGGGTCCCACCGGCAGTGATCGAGGCCGGGATCGCGGCGACAGAGAGCCGCCGCGCGGCCGACTTCCCGCCCATAGATCTCGTGCGGGCCGGGCGCTCGGTCATGCGCATGCTGAGCCGGCCGCAGGCGCTGCGCCGGACGTTCGGTCGGGTGAGCGCGCCCGTGTTGTTGCTGCACGGCGATCGTGACCGGCTGGTGTCGATCGCACTGGCTCGAGCGGCCGCCCTCGAGTTTCCCGCCTGGCGCTTCGAGGTCGCGGAGGACATCGGGCACGTCGCGATGCTCGAGGCGCCCGAGTGGACCGCATCGACCGTCCTGGACTGGATGGAACACGACGCGAAGCTGCTGAGCGGGTAAGCGCCTAGCGCGGCCAGGCCGGGCTCCTCGGATCAGGTGCTCGGTGTGCTGCCCGCTGCCGGGCTGCTCGGGCTGGTCGTCGGCGAGTGGCTCGGCGTCTTGCTCGGCGTGTGGCTCGGGCTCGCGCTCGCCGAGTGCGAGGGCGACTGCGACGGGCTCCCGGACGAGCTGGCCGACGGCGTGGACGTGACGGTCTTGGTGACGGTCGGCGTCGGCTTCGGCTTCGGCTTGCGCGAGTGGTGATGGGTCGGGTTGAAGATCGAACCGACGCTCGTCCCGTGCCCGCCGGAGTGCGAGACGCCGAAGGACTTCGCCAAGGTCTGCCCCGAGCCCGCTTCGATGGCGGTAACCGCGCCGACCGACACGACGAACACGATTGCGGCGATCGGGAGGGCATAGCGCCAACGGACCTGGCCGAGCAGCGCCCGGCCCTGCTGGTGCGCGGTACGAAGGACCTCACGCAACGGCGGTGAGCTCGCGCCGGCCTGGTGCAACCGACGGAGCCGGGCCTTGGTACGCCGCAAGGTGTGGGCGTACAGCGAGCTCCCGACCGTGGCGAGAACGCTCGCGACCGCGGTGCCGACGATGGTTCCCGCGACGCCGAACAGCGAGCAGAGCACCGCCGCCGACACCGCAGCGGCCGAGCTCGCCGCGACCTGAGCGAGGGAAATGTGCAGCCGCTCCACCGGCTCGTCGGGGTTGTCGCGCTCGTCGAGAGGCACTACCCGACGTTAGCCCGGGCACCCCCAGGTGATCTTCAGGAACCGGGCTTGGCGAAGGCGGCTCGCGCCGCCGCGCCGCCGACCTCCGCGCGAGCCCAGTAGCCGAGCGTTCCCGGGCCGAGCAGCTCGTTCGCAGCGTCGACCAGCCCGGCGAGGGCCGCATAGGCGAACGCGCCGCCGACCGAGATGCGGCGTACGCCGAGGGCCGCGAGACCGGCGACATCAGGTCCGCCGGGCAACAGCAGCACGTTGACCGGGCGGTCGACGGACTCGACCACGGCGCGGATTTCCTCGGCCGCCGTGATGGCGGGCGCGTAGAGAACGTCGGCACCGGCCTCCTGGAACGCCTGAAGCCGCGTGATCGTGTCCGCCAGATCCGGACGCCCGCGCAAGTAGTTCTCCGAGCGAGCGGTGAGGACGAGGCGCCGCGGGCCGGAGTGCGCCGCCTCCGCCGCGGCCGCGACCCGCTCGGCCGCGAGCGGCAGGTCGTAGATCGGATCGCTGAGCTCGGCCGAGTAGTCCTCGATGGAGCAGCCCGCCAACCCGGTCCCTGCCGCGAGGGTCACCGTCTGCGCGACGCCCTCGGGATCGTGGGCGAAGCAGTTCTCCAGGTCGGCCGAGACCGGCACGTCGACCGCGGCTGACACCGTCGCGGCATGGGCCAGCGCCTCGTCGCGGGTGACCGAACCGTCGCTGCGACCGAGCGTCGCGGCGAAGCCGCTGCTCGTCGTCGCCAGGGCCTGGAAACCGAGAGAGACCAGCACCTTGGCGGATCCCGCGTCCCAGGGATTCGGGATCAGCAGCGGGGCGGCCCCGGAGTGCAGCGCAAGGAACCGGGTCGCGAGGTCGTCATCGGTCACCGGCCGAACGTATGGGCGAGATCTGACAAAACTGTTACGGCGGGGTCGACGTCGCGCTGAACTGCGTTCGGCATGGTTGCGTTGGTAGAAGATAAAGAGGACACGTTGTCGGGGGTGTGCGGCGACCTCGGCGTGAGAGGCGGACGGTGACAACTGCGCTGCTGCTGATCGTCGGGTTTCTCGCCGGACTTCTGACGATCGTCTCGCCGTGCATCCTGCCGGTGCTGCCGGCGGTGATCGCGTCCGGTGTCTCGGTCGGCGGGCGGCGGCGGGCGCTGGCGATCGCAAGCGGTCTCGCGCTGGCTTTCGGTGCATCCGCGCTGTTCAGCATCAGGCTCCTTCAGGCCCTCGGCCTGCCACTCGGGCTGCGCTACGACATCGCGATCGGTGTTTTGTTCGTCCTGGCCGCGGGCTTCATCGTCCCGCGGTTCGGGGCTCTGCTCGAGCGGCCGTTCGCAAGGATCGGGCTCGGCCGCAACCCGAACAGCGCGGCCGGCGGCTTGGTGCTCGGCGCGACGCTCGGCCTGCTGTACCTGCCGTGCGGCGGCCCGATCCTCGCGACGATCGCAGCAGTGGGAAGCCCGCACAACGCGCTGAGCGCCGACGCGATCGGCCTCACAGTCGCCTACTCACTCGGGATCGCCCTGCCCATCCTGGTGCTCGTCCTGCTGACCGGACGCCTGACCACGACGACGGACTGGCTCCGCCGACATGCGGTCGGGGTACGCCGCGTGGGTGGTCTCGGCCTCGCCGCGAGTGCGGTCGCCATCATGTTCGGCGCGGCGACCGCACTGCAGACCGCGGTTCCGTCGTACTCGGCGAGCATCGAGCACCACCTGACCGACAGCACGTCGATCACGGACAAGATCGCGCACATCAGCAACCCGCACGAGTCGAGCAACGCGAAGCGGATCCACTCCTCTCTGAACAACACGATTTCGCCGTCTGGGCCGAGCATCGTGCCGATGGCCGACCAGGTGCCGACGCTGTCCGCGAAGTCGCTCCCGAACTACGGCAAGGCACCGAACTTCGCCGACGTGACGCGCTGGATCAACACGCCGGACGGCTCAGCGTTGAACCTCTCGCAGCTGCGCGGGCACGTGGTGCTCGTCGACTTCTGGACCTACTCGTGCATCAACTGCCTGCGCAGCCTGCCGCACGTCAAGGCGTGGTACGCGCGGTATCACAAGGTCGGGCTCGACGTCGTCGGCGTGCACACGCCGGAGTTCGACTTCGAGCATGTCGCCGGCAACGTGATCTCGGCTGTGCGCCGGCTCGGCATCACCTATCCGGTGGCGATGGACAACAACTACGGCACCTGGAACGCGTGGGGCAACAACTCGTGGCCGGCCGAGTACCTCATCGACGCGAAGGGCAACGTGCGTTACGGCTCGATCGGTGAAGGCGACTACGGCACGACCGAAGGCGCCATTCGCGCGCTGCTTGCCGCCGACGGCGCGAAGCTGCCGCCGCCGACCGACGTACCGGACCGCACTCCTCAGGAAGCGTCGACACCGGAGAGCTACCTCGGCTACGAGCGGCTCGCGCGGTACGTCGGAACCCCGATCGTCAAGAACCAGCAGACGACGTACACGTTCGCGTCGTCGGTGTCCGCAAATCACCTCAGCTATGGCGGGCAGTGGACGGTCGGAAGCCAGGACATCGCGGCGGGTGCAAACGCCTCGATCCGCATCGACATCGACGCCTCGGACGTGTATCTGGTGCTCGCGGGCACCGGCACGGTGACCGCGACGCTCAACGGCACCGCGCTGCCGACCCAGCACGTCGAAGGCGTGCCGACGCTCTACACGATCCTGTCCTCGGCCAATGTCCAGCACGGCCTGCTGCAGCTGAACGTGTCGCCCGGCGTGAAGGCCTACGACTTCACCTTCGGCTAGCCGCTCGGCAACCGGGACGTGGGTGGCTGCCGCTAGTCCGGTGCCGACTCGCCGGCCAGGCAGCCGTGCGGGAGCGGGAACCAGCGCAGGGCCTCAACATCGGGCCGCAGCCCCGAGTCCACTTCGTCGTCGGGACGATCGCGCTCGGCGGCAAGGCGATCGGCGTCGTGCAGGTGCTCGCGCAACACCGACACGTCGGCGCGTGCCGGAGCCGCCGGGAAGCGCATTGCGTGATCGGGGCCGTCGAAGCAGACGTCGGCCAGCCGCAACGGCGGGTCGAGGGCAGCGTTGCGGTGGTGCCACAGCCCGGTCGGCGGGTCGAAGCGGTAGTCGGTGAGGAAGCGATCACCCTCGCGGGCGACGAAGCGGACCGCGTCGATGATGTAGTCGGCGACGGTCTCATCGAGGAAGTACGTGAAGTTGACGCGAACCCATCCCGGCTTGATCCCCTCGCAGCCGAGCGCGATCTCGTGTTGGAACGCGTGCGAGTGGTCGATGTCGATGCCGAGCAACCGGTGGCCGTACGGACCGGCGCACGAGCAGCCACCTCGCGCCTGGATCCCGAACAGATCGTTGAGCAGCGCGACCACGAAGTTGTGGTGCAGGTAGCGGCCGTCCGGCCGGCGTACGACGAAGGACACGATCGACAGGCGCTCCGCGTCGAGGTTGCCGAGGATTTCGATCGACGGTTCGTCCGACCAGGCGGCAACCGCGCGCTCGAGCAGCGCTGCCTCCGTCGCTTTGATCAGCGGGGCACCGACCGCCTGCTTGAGTGCGAACACCAGCCCGGCCCTGATCGACCCGATGATGTCCGGCGTACCACCTTCCTCGCGCGCGACCGGGTCGTCGAGGTACACGTGCTCGAGCGGGTTGACGTAGGCGACCGTCCCGCCGCCGGGCACCGTCGGCACCCGGTTGGTGAGCAGCTCGCGGCGTACGGCGAGGACGCCCGGCGTGCCCGGTCCACCGATCAGCTTGTGCGGCGACAGGAACACGGCATCGAGCCGAGCGCCGGGGTCATCGGCCGGCGCCATCACGATCTCGACGTACGGCGCTGCGGCCGCGAAGTCCCAGAAAGACAGCGCGCCGTGCTGATGCAGCAACCGGGAGATGCCGGTGGTGTCACTGACGATGCCGGTCACGTTGGACGCCGCGGAGAACGAGCCGATCCGCAGCGGTCGCTCGGCGTAGGCCACCAGGTGTCGCTCGAGCACGGCAAGGTCGATGTGGCCATCCGCGTCGGCGGGGATCTCGACGACCTCGGCGATCGACTCACGCCAGGGCAGCTCGTTGGAGTGATGCTCGAACGGGCCGACGAACACGACCGGGCGCTGCTCCCGCGGGATCGCGGCCGAGAGCGCGTAGCGATCCTCGAGCGGAGACGGGATCCGCAAGCCGAGAATCCGCACCATCTTGTCGACCGCGGCCGTCGCGCCCGAGCCGGTGAAGATGACCAGGGTGTCGTCGTCGCCGCCGAGTGCATCGCGAATGATCCCGCGCGCCTCCTCGCGCAACCGCGTGGTCTGCAGCCCCGTGCCACTGGACTCGGTGTGGGTGTTCGCGTACGTCGGCAGCACCGCGTCGCGGATGAAGTCCTCGATGAAGGCGAGCGCGCGTCCGCTCGCGGTGTAGTCGGCGTAGGTCACGCGACGTGGACCGTAAGGTCCGTCGAGCATCGTGTCGTCGCCGATCACGGCCGCGCGGATCCGGTCGAGCAGCACCGAGTGCGGCAACCCCGGCCGCGAACCGGCGTCAACCGAAGCCGCATCCCGCGACGCATCCACGGCCCCGATGGTAGGGGCGCAACCTTCCGTGATCTTGACGTTGGAGGCGCACAAACGCGATTTGTGCGCCTCCAACGTCAAGATCAGCGAGGCGGGGCGGTGGCGGGTGGGTCGTGATCGACCGTCGACGCGATGCCGCGGATCAACAGGTCGAGGCCGAACTCGAATCGGTCGTCGCCGCCCGGCTCGGTCACCGCGGCGGCCATGGCGACCAGGTTGGGGAACCGCTCGGTGGGCAGCGACGCGAAGTACGCCCCCATCTCGCGATGGAACTCGACGGCTTCCGCCTCGTCGGTGGGAAACGTCCCGAGGCTGTCCTCGAACGCCGACGCCGTCACGTAGAGCGCAAGAACGTCGACCGAGAACCCGGCTACGCCTTCGCTCACCCCGCCGGCACGCATGAGCCCGAGCATCGCCTCCACGGCGCGCAGTGCCCCCTCGCCGGTCGGCACCTTGCCGAGCCCCGCGCGGGCGATGTCGCGATGCCGCCGCAAGGTGACCCACACGTCATGCATGAGCTCCTTGAGCTGGTCCTGCCAGTGCTCGGGGTCGACCCGGTCGGGGATCGTCACCTCGTGGGCGACGCGGTCGAAGACCGCGTCGACCATCTCCTCTTTATCTGCGAAGTGGGCGTAGAGCGAGGCAGGACCGGTGCCGAGCTGCTCGGCGACCCGCCTCATCGTGACCGCCGAGAGCCCTTCGGCGTCGAGCACCGCGAGCGCGGCATCGATGATCGCCGTACGGCTCAGCGACCGCGGCGGGCGTTGCGCGCGCTCGGGGACCCGGCGGCCGCGGCGGGGCGCGGCCGGCATGGTCGCCGGGGACGTGGCATCGGCGGGCGCGGGGTCGCTCACTCCTCAAGTAAAGCACTTGACACGAACAGCGTTCGTTTGGAACACTGTTCGTCATGACGAACAGTGTTCGCTCGGCCGCCGCAGCCGCCGCAGCCGCCGACGCCCCGCGCACGGAGTCCGTGCTCTACCGCAACCGCTGGCTGATCCTCGCGGTCGTCCTCGCCGCCGAGTGCATGGACCTGATCGACTCGACCGTGGTCAACGTCGCCGCACCCCAGATCGCGCGGCAGTTCCACGCGTCGTCGACGTCGCTGCAGTGGATCGTCGGCGGCTATCCGCTCGCGATCGCGGTCGGGCTGATCACCGGCGGGCGGCTCGGCGACCTGGTCGGGCGCAAGCGGATGTTCCTGATCGGGGCAGCCGGCTTCACCCTCGCGTCCACGCTGTGCGGCTTCACCCCGGACACCTCGGTGCTGATCGCGGCCCGGCTGATCCAGGGCGGCTTCGCGGCACTGATGCTGCCGCAGGGACTCGGCATCCTGCGCGAGGTCTTCCCGGCGGAGGAGCAACAGAGCGCGTTCGCGATCTTCGGCCCGGTGATCGGCTTTTCCGCCGTACTCGGGCCGATCATCGGTGGGTCGCTGATCGACTGGAACCTGTTCGGCAGCGGCTGGCGGCTGGTCTTCCTGGTCAACGTCCCGCTCGGGATCGCGGCCGTCATCGGCGCCTCGCGGCTGCTGCCCGCTTCGCTGCCGGACCGTACGACGCGACTCGATCTCACCGGCACGGTGCTGGTCAGCCTGTTCGCCGTACTCCTCGTCTACCCGCTGATCCAGGGTCGCGAGTACGGCTGGCCGTGGTGGACCTACACCTCGATGGCGTTGGGCATCGCGTTCCTCGTCGGCTTCGCCTGGCAGCAGCGCCGGCGCGACCGGCTCGGGCGGGCACCGCTGGTGATCCCCAGCATCTTCGGCCACCGCGGCTACTCCGGCGGACTGGTCTTCGCCATGCTGTTCTTCTCCGGGATGGGTGGCGCGCTGCTCTGCTCCACGTTGTTCCTGCAGATCGGCCAGGGCTTCACGCCGATCCACGCCGCGCTGTGCCTGGTGCCGCTCTCGGTCGGCCTGATCGTCGGCTCGGGGCTGTCCGGCAGCCTGCTCGGCCCGAAGTTCGGGCGGCTCACCCTGCAGGCCGGCGTCGCGGTCAGCGCGATCGGCTGGTTCCTGCTCGCGACCGCGGTGCACGGACACTCCGAGATCGGCTTCGTCGACCTGATGCCCGGCATGTTCGTCACCGGCGTCGGCCTCGGGCTCGTCGTCGCGCCGATGTTCGACATCATCCTGGCCTCGGTCACCGAGCTGGAGACCGGCTCGGCCTCCGGCGTACTGAACGCCGGCCAGCAGCTGGCCAGCTCGATCGGCGTCGCAGTGCTCGGCACCGTCTTCTTCGACGCGATCGTGGGCGGCAACTTCCACCTCGGGCTGCGTCGGGTGCTGCTGGTCGAGGTCGGCATGAGCCTGGGGCTGCTCCTGCTCTCGCCTCTGCTGCCGCGCTTCGCCCGCGAGCCCGCCCCGGACGAGCCCGCCCCGGACCAGGTCGTCGCCGACCCCGCCGCCGCCAACCCCGCCGCCGACCCCTCGGTGATCTTGACGTAGGAGGCGGCGCACGGATCGCGTTTGTGCGCCTCCAACGTCAAGATCACGGAGAGCAGGCCGGGCTGGGACTAAGGCGGGTGCGGCGCCTAAGGCGGTACGCCGCGACGCCGTGCCGGAAATAGGGATTCCTTCCGATGTGACCGGCTACCTCAGACGCGCAGTGTTGACCACGTCAACGAAGCGCAGATCGAGGAGAGCGATCACGATGCTTACCCAGACCATCGAGCAGTTCGCATTGGCGGAGGTCGAGTACCGCCAGCAGCGCATCGCCGAGCAGTTCGCACACCTACCGCGCCGGATGAGCCTGCGGTGGCCGGCCGGGCTGATCAGCCCGCGGCGCCACCACGGCCCGAGCGGCGGGCCGCGCCCGACCACTCGCCGGCCGGCCGCGGCGCGCTGAGTGGGCGGCGAAGCGGCGCTCGCGACTGTCGAGAAGGCGGCGCCGGCACCGCAACGGCGAAGCGAGCGGCAGACAAAGCCGCTAGGAACGGTCAGCCCCGCGCAGCATGATGGGTGGATGCCGATCGAGGTCTCTCCCACCCCGCTGGTGGGGCGCCGCGAGGAGCTCCGCGGACTCGCCGAGCTGGTCGGCGCCGGCAAGGTCGCGGCCGGCGCCGTCCTGCTCGGCGGGGACGCCGGAGCGGGCAAGACCCGTCTGGTCGCCGAGCTCACCGGACAGGTGGGCGCGGACGGCTGGCGGGTCCTCATCGGCCACTGCCTCGACTTCGGCGACAGCTCGCTGCCCTACCTCCCGTTCAGCGAGGCGCTCGGCCGGCTGGCCGCCGACTCCCCGGAGCGCGCGGCCGAGCTGGTCGAGCGCAACCCTGCGCTCGGACCGCTTCTGCCCCGGCACCGGCTGATCCGCGAGCAGTCCGAGGCCGGCTCGGCCGACGCCAGCGAGCCCACCGGGCGGGCGGCGTTGTTCGACGCCGTACATGCCGGGCTCAACCAGCTCGGTGCCGATGGCCCGCTCCTGGTGATCATCGAGGACGTGCACTGGGCGGACCAGTCGACCCGTGACCTGATCCGCCTCCTGCTTGCGCGCCAGTTCGACTCACCGGTCGCGATCCTCGCGACCTACCGCAGCGACGACCTGCACCGCCGGCACCCGCTGCGGGCGGACTTGGCCGAGTGGTCCCGACTGCCCGCGGTCTCTCGCATGCAGCTCGGCCCGCTCGCCGACGCGGACGCCCGCGCGCTGATCCGCTCGCTCGCCGACACGGCGATCGAGGAGGACGAGCTGCGCCAGATCCTGGATCGCGCCGAGGGCAACCCATTCTTCATCGAGGAGCTGGTCGACGCCCGGCTCGCCACCGGCGGGCAGCTGCCGGTCGACCTCGCCGACCTGTTGCTGGTTCGCCTCGAACAGCTCGACGACGACGGGCGGCTGGTCGTGCGCGCAGCTGCCGTCGTCGGCCGCCGGGTGTCCCACGTCCTGCTCGCCCACGGCACCGATCTCGACGAGGCCCGGCTCGAAGACGCCCTTCGCGCCGCGGTCGAGGCCAACATCCTCGTCCCGCTCGGTGGCGATGGTTACGCGTTCCGCCACGCCCTGCTCGCCGAGGCGATCTACCAGGACCTGCTCCCCGGTGAGCGGGTCCGCCTGCACGCGAGGTACGCCGCTGCACTCGCCAACGGCGAGGTCGACGGAGCCGCCGCGGAGCTGGCCCGGCACGCCCGCGCGTCCCACGACCTCGACACGGCAACCCGGGCCAGCGTGCAGGCCGGCGACGAGGCGATGGTGGTCGGCGGCCCCGAAGAGGCACTGCATCACTACGAGCTTGCGCTCGAGCTGCTCAGCGACCGCAGGGGCGCAGAGGTCAGCGGATCGGACGGCCGGCCGATCGACCGCACCGCGGTCGTGCTCCGGGCCAGCGCGGCGGCCGCCGCTGCCGGCCATCTCGTCCGCTCGGTTGCGCTCGCCGACAACCAGCTACGGTCACTGCCTGCCGACGCGCCGCCGCTCGACCGGGCCCGGCTGATCCACGCGATTGCTCTGACCGCGCAGGTCATGGACCACCAGATGGACATCCTCGCGCTGACCAGCGAGGCGACCCAGCTCATGGCCGACCAGCCACCCAGCGCACTGCGCGCAAACGTGCTGCTCGTCCACGCCCGGGCCAACGCCGACCGCGCGCACGACGACGACGCGGCCCGGTGGGCGTGCGAGGCGCTCGCCATCGCGCGCGACCTCGACCTCGCCGCGGTCGCGACCGACGCCAAGATCCTGCTCGCGAAAATCGATGCCCGAGGCGGCGACCCGCAGGCCGCCGAGGCGTCCATCTCCGCTGCGATCGACACCGCGAGGGCCGGCGGCGAGTCCTTCGCCGAGGTGCGCGGCATCTACCACCTGGCGAGCCTGCACTACGCACAAGGTCGCGTGCCGCAGGCGATGGAGCTGTTCGCCGAAGCAGCCAAGCGCGCGTGCGCGCTCGGTCGGCAATGGGGTCCGTACGGTCTGGACGCGGTCGGCTTCGGGGCGATCGCGACGGTCGTCAACGGCGACTGGGACAAGGCCGAAGAGATGGTCGACCTGACCGGGCTCACGGCGCCGGAGTTCGCCAGCGCGCTGTTCCAGTCGGTGGCGATGGAGATCGCCGCCGGCCGCGGCGATCTTCGCGGGCTCGACCTGCTGCCGGACATCCGCCGGTCGTGGGACATCGACGGCATGGTGGCGATCACCAGTGGTCCCGCGGCGATCGAGCTCTACGGGTACGCCGGAGACCTCGCCGCCGCGCAGGCCATCCACGACGACACGATTGCGACCGTCCACCAGCTCTGGCAGCACATGGACTTCGCCGGCCGGGTGCGGCTGGCCGCATTGATGATCGGCCAGCTGGCCCGCGCCGCCACGACCGCCGGATCGGCAGAACGCGCCGAGCTGGTCCGCCGCGGCGACGAGCTGGCCGCCAAGGCCGAGCGGGTGGCCGACCGCGTGCGCTACCTCGGACCGGAGGGCCGCGCGTGGGTCGCGCGGAGCCGGGCCGAAAAGGGTCGGCTGCACTGGCTGGCCGGCATCGACCCGCCGGATGAAGCCACCCTGATCGCCGATTGGCGGGCCGCCGCCGACGGGTTCGAGCAGTTCGGGCACGTCTACGAGACGGCCCGCTCCCGGGCCCGGCTCGCATCGGTCCTGCTGGCTGCCGGCGAGACCGGCGAGGCGGGCAAGCAGGCCCGGCTTGCGCGCGAGACCGCGACCCGGCTCGGCGCCCGCCCGTTGCTGGAGGAGCTGAGCGGTTTCGAGAGCGAGGGCCCGGCCCCTGTTCGCGGCAGCACCTCCCGGCTCGGCGAGCCGCTCACCACTCGCGAGCAGGAAGTGCTCGAGCTCGTCGCGTCCGGGCGGAGCAACCGGGAGATCGGCCAACAGCTGTTCATCAGCGCGAAGACCGTCAGCGTTCACGTCTCGAACCTGATGGCGAAGCTGGACGCCGGCAGCCGCACCGAAGCGGTCGCGATCGCCCGCCGCAACGGCGTACTCAGCTGACCGCGGCCGCCTCCGGGCGGCTGCACCCGGCAAGCGGTCCGGGTTAGGTTTGTGCGACTACCGCACAACCCTCGCGAGGAGTCCACCGTGTCCAGCTCCGCGCAACCAGCGGCCCCGGCCCGGGGAGCGACCCGGGCCGGACGTGGCACGGACTTCGTCCAGTCCCTGGAACGCGGCCTTGCCGTGATCCGCTGCTTCACCGAGGACACCCCGGCACTGACCCTGAGCGAGGTCGCGAAGAGCACCGGGCTGACCCGCGCCGCGGCGCGGCGCTTCCTGCTCACCCTGGTCGAGCTCGGCTACATGCGCAGCGACGGCCGGCTGTTCATGCTCAGCCCGAAGGTGCTCGAGCTCGGCCACTCCTATCTCTCCGGGCTCGAGCTGCCCGACATCGCCCTGCCCCACATGCGCGAGCTGGTCGACCGGATCCATGAGTCGTCGTCGATCGCCGTACTCGACGGGGATGCGATCACCTACGTCGCGCGGGTGCCGACCAAACGGATCATGTCCGTCTCGATCAGCATCGGCACTCGCTTCCCCGCGCACGGCACGTCGATGGGCCGGGTCCTGCTGGCGGCCCAGACCGACGAGTGGCTCGACGGCTACCTCGCGACGGTGGCGCTGGAGCCGATCACCCGCTTCACGATCACCGATCCGGACAAGCTACGGGCCGAGCTGGTCCGGGTACGCCGGCAGGGCTACGCGCTGGTCAACCAGGAGCTCGAAGAAGGCCTGCGCTCGATCGCCGTACCGATCAGGGACGGCCACGGGCGCGTCCTGGCCGCGATCAACGTGTCGCTGCACGCGAGCCGGGCGAGCGCGGAGGCGCATCGCAAGCAGGTCCTTCCGCCGTTGCAGCACACCGCAGCCGCGATCGAGCACGACCTCGCCCTGCACGGACAGCACCTCGCGCCGGCATAGGCCGGCGTAGGCCGGCGTAGGCCGGCGTAGGCCGGCGCAGGCCGGCCATAGCCGACCCGCCAAGGCCGCTCAGCGCCGGAAGTGCTTGCCCAGCGTCTCGGTCTGGCGCTGGTAGTTCGAGCCGATGCCCTGCCCGTAGAGCAACGTCGGCGGCTCGAGCATCCGCTCGAAGGTCAGCTTGCAGACCCCCTGCTGGTGCTCGACCATGAACGGAACGTCGTGGGCGCGCACCTCGAGCGCCGCGGTCGAACCGGCGAACCCGCCGGCCGGGTCGTAGCCGAAGCCCGGGTCGAAGAACCCGGCGTAGTGCGTGCGCAGCTCGCCACTGGTCGGGTCGTACGCCGTCATCTCCGCAGCCAGCGACGGCGGGACGCAGACCGCCTCGCGCGACATCAGCAGATAGAAGTTGCGCGGGCTGAGGATGATCCGGTCGCCGTCCTCGTGCCGCACCGACTCCCAGTACTGGTACGGGTCGGCTTCGCCGATCCTCGTCAGGTCGAGCAGCGGCGCGCTCTCGCGGGCCCGGTATCCGACCCGGCCGTCGGCGCCGCCGCGCAGGTCCAGCCCGAGGAACAACCCGTCGGACAGGTCGAGCTCCTCGGCCGGAAGCGGCCCGCCGTCGAGGTAGAGGATCGGCTGGCGCCGGTGATGCTCGCGCACCTCGTCGTCGCTGAGCTGGGCTCGCCCGACCGCGAGCCGGAGCTGGTTGAGCGAGAGGTCCTCACGCACCCGCACCGGGAACGACAGCGGCACCACCTCGAGATACAGCCCGCCGTGGTAGCCGTCCGCGATCTCGTCGAACCGCGAGCTGCCGTCGGTGATCACGCGGGTGAAGACGTCGGCGCGGCCGGTGGAGCTCTTCGGGTTGGCCTTGCCGCGCACGCCCGGCGGCAGGCTCAGCCGCTCCTTGAGGGGGATGAGATACGGCCGGTTGGTCTCCAGTACGGCGCCTTCGCGGTGCAGGTTGAGCTCGTCGACGACGAACTCCTTCACCCGGCGCTCGACCGTGTCGTGGCCGGGCAGGAAGCTGCAGCGGACCCGGTAGGCGACCTCGCCGAGGCGCAGGTCGAGGCTGGCCGGCTGGATGTTGTCCTTGGGAATCGTGAACCCGCCGGCGTCGATCATGCCGTGCGAGATCGCGGCGTCGAGCCACTGGTTGGGCAGCACGCCCTCGGCATCGCGCGGGAGCTCGGCGTACTCCGTCATTCCGGCGCTCCGCCGGTCATTCCAGGGCTCCGCAAGGCATCCGCCATCGTAGAAGGATCACCCGTTCGGGTTCAGGTGCCGTCGAGGGCGCGCCCGTAGATTAGGACGTTCCCGGCTAAACGGTCTTCCGGGCGTTAGGGTGCCCTGTCGGGCGCCATCAGCGGCGCGGGGTGTGGAGGTCTTCGCTCTATGTCAGCACATGCTCATCGGTCCCTCGCGCGTCGAGCCCGGCTGGTCGCGGCTGCCTCGGCAGCCCTGCTGATCGGCACCATGGTCGCGGGCGGCACCGCACTCGCGTCGAGCGGCAGCCAGAGCCGGGTGCAGCCGGCGATCAAGGCGCCCGCGCAGGACATCGGCTACGCGGTCAACAAGCCGCTGTGCCCGCCGGTGACCAAGCCGCACACCGTGACCTGCTTCGCGATGCGGCGGGTGACCGTGAAGAAGGGCACCCCGGGCGCCTACCCGTACCTCAAGAACGCGGCAGTCTCCTTCGGGCCGAGCGGCGGCTACACCCCGGCCGACCTCGCGCTCTTCTACGGCTTCAACCCGAGCGCCGACCGGACGAACCAGACCGTCGGCATCGTGGACTGGTACAACGACGCGCACGTCAAGAGCGACCTTGCGACCTTCGACAAGCACTACGGGTTCAAGAAGGAGACCGCTTCTTCGTTCCGCGTGGTCAACGAGCACGGCAAGGCCTCGCCGCTCCCGTCCTCCAGCCTGGGCCGGAGCTCCTCCGACGAGATCTCCCTCGACGTCGACACGGTTCGCTCGGTGTGCCACGACTGCCGGATCCTGCTGGTCGAGGCATCCGGTCCGACCGACGCCGCGCTGGAGGCGAGCGAGGACACCGCGGTGAAGATGGGCGCGACGGAGATCAGCAACTCCTTCGGTGGCCCGGAGAAGTACCGCGGCTCCAGCAACGTGCCGGCCGCGATGGCGAAGGCGTTCGACCACCCGGGCATCCCGATCACCGCCTCGACCGGCGACGACGGCTGGTACGGCTGGGATATCGTCAACGACGATAAGGACTCGTCCCCGGGCGTCGCCGAGTTCCCGTCAACCTCTCCGTACGTCGTGTCGGTCGGCGGCACCCGCTACGACGTGACCAACGAGACGACTGGCGTCGGCGCGCAGAGCGTGTGGAACGAGGACGGCAGCGACGACCAGACCGGCCTCGAGTACGGTCCGAGCGGCGCCGGGGGCGGCGGCTGCAGCCAGCTCTACAACGCGCCGGCCTGGCAGAAGAACGAGTCGGGCTACTCCGCGGCGGGCTGCTCGGGCAAGCGGCTCGCCGCCGACGTGTCGGAGCTCGCCGACCCCGCGACCGGGTTCGACATCTACGACTCGTGGGTCGGCTCGGGCGGGGTCAACGGCTGGCAGACCGTCGGTGGCACCTCGCTCGCCGCGCCGATCGTGGCCGCGATGTACGCCCTCGCTGACGGCTCGGGCGGCACGAAGTACCCCGCCGCGAGCATCTACGAGAACGCGACGCTGCACCCGACCGACTTCACCGACATCACGGTGGGCGGCAACTCGTTCTGCGGCGGCGACACCACGGCGAACTGCGCTGACTACGTCTACAGCGGCACCGGGGGCGAGACTCACAATCCCAACGGGCTGAACATCGGCCTGGTCGACTGCAGCTTCCCGCGGGACGGCAGCGATGCGACCAGCCCACCGGTGGACTCCGAGTGCAACGCCGAACCCGGCTACGACGGGCCCAGCGGCGTCGGAACTCCCGCGAACGGCGTCGGGCTGTTCGCGTCGACCAGCCCGAAGGTCACGGTCAAGGCGCCGGCCGTGCTCAAGCTGCACCACGCGGCGACGTTCACGGCGACGGCCACGCCCCGGGTGAGCGGCAAGACGATCACGTCGATCACGTTCGACTTCGGCGACGGCCACAGCAAGACCGGCACCGCGACGAGCGCGACGCACACCTACGCCGAGGCCGGTTCGTACACCGTGACCGTGACCGCGACCGACAGCGCGGACCAGACCAGCATCGCGCACGTGCACGTCGGTGTCGGCCTGAAGGCCACGGTGAAGGTCTTCGGCAAGGCCAAGGTGAAGGCGCACCAGAAGGCGAAGTACGACGCCAAGGTGACCGACCACAACACCGGCGGCACGATCAAGAAGATCCACTGGAGCTGGGGCGACCACCACTCGAGCAACGGCACGAAGGTGTCGCACAAGTGGAGCAAGCCGGGCAAGTACACGCTCACCGTGACCGTCACCGACTCCACGGGGGTCAAGACGGTGAAGAAGTACAAGATCACCGTCAAGAGCTAACGCCGCCGTGACAGGCTGACCGGCGTGAAGGTCTTCCTGTCCAGCGACATGGAAGGCACCGCCGGCATCGTCGACTGGGCGCAGTGCTCGGGTGACGGTCTGGAGGCGATTGCCGGTCGGCGCCTTCTGCTCGACGAGGTCAACGCCGCGATCGAAGGGGCGGTCGCCGGCGGCGCGGCGGAGATCGTGGTCAACGACTCGCACTCGACGATGCGCAACCTCCCGCCGGATCAGCTCGCCGGCGGTGCGTCGTACATCTCCGGCACGCACAAGCCGCTGTACATGATGCAGGGGCTGGACGAGAGCTTCGACGCGGTCCTGTTCGTGTCCTACCACGGATCGATCGGCGCGCCCGCCGTGCTTTCGCACTCCTACAACCCGGCCGCCGTCATGGAGGCACGGATCGGTGGCGTCGTGACCGGCGAGGCCGGGATCAACGCGCTCGTCGCGGCGCAGTACGGCGTACCGGTCGTGCTGATCACCGGCGACCGGGTCGCGTGCGAGGAGGCGGCCGCGCTCCTGCCCGGCATCCGCTCGGTGGTCGTGAAGGAGTCGATCACGCGGACGTCCGCGCACAGCCTGCATCCCGAGGCCGCGTGCGAGCTGATCCGCGCGGGGGCGGAGCAGGCGGTGTCAGGCGCAACCGCGGTCGCTCCGCCGAGCTTCGGGGATACGCCGTCGCTCGAGCTCGACGTGCGAACGACCGACATCGCCGAGGCGATGAGCTGGGTGCGCGGCGTCGAGCGCCTCGCAGCCCGGACGGTGCGGATCACGGGCGCGGACCCGCTGGGGGTGTTCCGCTCGTTCGTCGCCGCGATCCTGATCTCCCGCCCCGCCGCCGACGTCCGCTAACCGCGCCCGAAACGATCCGTGATCTTGACGTTGGAGGCGCACAAAGTCGATTTGTGCGCCTCCAACGTCAAGATCAGCGAGGGGGTCGGCCGCTGTCGGTAGCGGTCAGCCGGACGGGGTCCAGGGCTTGATGAAGCCGTCCGCGGGCCAGTGCTCGGCAGCGGCCATCAGGCTGCCCGCCTGCGCGCCGTCGATCGACTCGCGGATCACGTCGGCGTGCCCGGCATGGCGAGCGGTCTCCTCGATCATGTGCAACAGGACCCATCGCACCGACCACCCCTCGATCTCGGCGGGGATCCATGGTGCGTTCGGCGGCTTCGGGACGAACCGGCCGAGGTCGTCGATCGAGGCGAACAGCTCGTCGGAGTCCTGCGCGGCCGCGTCGTAGTCCTTGAGGAGCGCCTCAAGGGTGTCGGTCGGCTCGAAGCGGAAGCTCGCGAAGTAGGCGGCGAAGTCGGCTTGCGGCTGCGCCACCCCGAGGACGTTCGCGGTCCAGTTGCGCTCCACCGAAGCGGCATGCTTGACCAACCCACCGACCGACAAGGCGCTGGCGGTCGGTGTGAGTGCCGCCTGTTCGTCGGTCAGCCCGTAGGTCGTGTTCTTCAACTGCTGGCGTTGCTGCTCGAGGAAGCCGAGCAGTCCGGCTCGCTCGTCAGTGATCGGTCCCGGCATGAGAGGCATCGCAGGCTCCTTCTGGCAGCTCGATTCGACCACGTCAGGCTCGCGCACAAACCCGGTCATCTGTTAGCCACTTTTCGTCGGACATTGTGGCCATGAAGGCGGACCGGCTGGTTGCGACCCCTGCTGCTGTTGCAGGCACGCGGGAAGCTCACCGCCGCGGACCTGGCCGCCGAGCTCGAGGCGGCGTACAGGTCCGGCTCGGATACTCGGACAGGACGGGTACGTCGAGCACGCGGATCGTGCATCCGCTCGGCCTTGTGGTGAAGGGCTCGACCTGGTACCTGATCGCCGGCACCGAGGCCGGCCGGCGGACCTTCCGGGTGGGCCGGGTGACCGCGGTCGAGCCAACCGGCGAGCCGGCCGAACGGCCGGCCGGGTTCGACCCGAGCGCGGCGTGGGAGCAGATCTCTGCTTCGGTCGAGAGTCTTCGAGCGCCGCATCATGTCGACGCCCTCGTCGATTCCGATGTCCTCGAGACGTTGCGCTGGATGTTCAACCGGCACCTGACGGTCGTCACACCTGCGTCGAGCGCCGAGCCGATGACGGTCGTGCGGATCGGCGGCCAGAGCGTGGAGCTGATCGCGCGCAGCTGGCCGGGTTCGGTGCCCACGTGCGGATCACCGGACCGCAGCAAGCGTGCGACGTGCTCGCCGAGACCGGGAGGGACCTTCTCGCGTCGTACGGCTGAGTCAGACTGTGCGGATGATGAGCAGGGGCGAGCACATCGGGTACGTCGGGTCCGAGGGCGCGAGGCTGGTCACGGCCGCAACCGCGGCGGGGCTCGACACGGCGGTCCCGGCGTGTTCCGAGTGGACGGTGCGCGACCTGCTGACTCACATCGGCGGCATCCATCGTTGGGCGGCGGACATCGTCGGCGAGGCGCGGCAGGGGTTCGACACGGCAGCGGGGGATGCCGTGGGCACCGGACCCGGCGACGACGAGCTCGCTCAGTGGTGCACGGAGGGCCGGCTGCACCTGGTCGAGACGCTGCGCTGCGCGCCCGCGGATCTCGCGTGCGCGGTGTTCTCCAAGAGCCGGCCGCCGACGGAGTTCTGGTGCCGGCGGCAGGCGCACGAGACCGCCATCCACCGCGCGGACGCAGAGCAGGCGGCCGGCATCGCACCGGCCTTCGACACCGAGTTCGCGCTCGACGGCATCGACGAGATCGTGACAGTCTTCGGCGGCCGCAAGAAGGGCATGGCAGAGTCGAGCGTGCGGCTGGAGCCCACCGACGGTGCCCCGATCTGGCTCGACCTCGGTGCCGATGGCGCGCGGATCGTCGATAGCGGTCCGGTCGACGTGACGCTGACGGGGTCGGCGGCGCAGATCTACCTCCGGCTGTGGAACCGCGCGGCCGATGTCACCCTCACCGGCCATCCCGAGGCGATGGCCGGCTGGGATGTCGTCCGGCCGCGCTGGTCCTGACGCCGCCGCGGAGATCCGTCGGCCGTCTTGCCGACAGCGTTGTCTGGACGCCTTCGGCGGCCCTGACAGCCGCTGCAGGGGACGTCCGGCTCGACGAGCGGGCTTAGCCCGAATGCCGCGTCAGGTTGCGACCAAAGTGTGCGGGTTCGGGACCTTCGGGCCGCTGCGCGTAACGGCGCCGGGTCCGACCATCGGAGTGTGGGCTCGAGCTGGGTGACGCAACCTCACCGCTGGCAGCACGGCGACGGCGAACGCCTGCTCTGGGCCTGGTACCTCGTCGTCGGCGTAGTCGCGATCACCGCCTACTACTCGCTTCCCGAAGCCGGCGTCGGGCAGGCTGCCGTCATCAACGCGGTGAGCTTCTCCGCGACCCTCGCCGCCGGCTTTGCGGTGTGGCGCAGCCATGGAACCAACCGCACGGTGTGGGTCGCGCTCACGATCGCGATGGTTCTGACGACGGTCTCCAACATCGGCTACTACTCGTACCCGCTGGCAACGGGACACGCCCTGGCCTATCCCTCGCTGGTCGACGTGGCCGGAATTGCCAGCTACCCGTGCTTCGGTATCGCGCTGTGGTCGGTCTGCCGGCACCGAAGGCGCACGGAGCGCCTCGGCGACGTGCTCGACGCCGCGATCCTCGCGGTGTCAGCATCCGCACTCACCTGGCAGTTCCTCGTCGCCCCGACGAGGAACACGACGATGCAGCTCTCGGACCGCGCGGCATCGGTTGCCTTCCCCGCGTTGGACGTTCTCATCTTCGCCCTGCTCGCTCGTTACCTCGTCGGCGGCGGGTGGCGGAACGGCGCGATCGGCATCCTGTCGACGAGCTGCGTCTGCCTGCTCGCGGCCAACAGCGTGTACATGCTGCAGCTCGCCCGCCACACCTACGAGTACGGCGGGTCCGCCGACGGACTCTGGATGGCGGCGTACGTCCTGCTGGGCACTGCGGCGCTACACCCGCATGCCGACCGGCTGAGCGAGCAACGACCTCGCCGCAAGGCACAGATGTCCGCCGAGCGGATCATCTTCCTCAGCCTGTCGGTGCTGACCGGCCCGCTGATCCTGCTGTTCCAGCGCGGCAATCCGGTGTTCGTGGGTGTCGTCAGCATCGTGAGCTTCGTGCTCGTCATGGCGCGAGTCACCGACCTCAACCGGCAGCTCGCGTCCACCGGCGCGCAGCTCGAACGCCGGGCGACCACCGACCCGCTGACCGGCCTGCGCAACCGCTCCGCCTTCTACGACAGCGCGATCCGGCGGCTCGCTTCGGCCACCGGCCCGATGGCCATGCTCTTCATCGACATCGACGACTTCAAGGACGTCAACGACCAGCTCGGGCACGCGTGCGGGGACGCGCTGCTGACCGCCGCCGGCGAGCGGTTGAGAGGTGTCATCCGGCCGGACGACCTGGTCGCGCGCCTCGGTGGTGACGAGTTCGCCGTACTGCTGCAACACCTCACCGATGAGGCCGCCGCACGGCGAGTCGCCGATCGCGTCATCGCCGTCTTGACCGCGCCGTTCCGCCTCGCGGAGACGACGCTGCCCATCTCGGCGAGCGTCGGGGTCGCGTTCGAACCGCACCGGACCGACATCGACACGCTGCTGCGCAAGGCCGACCTCGCGATGTACAGCGCGAAGGGCAAGGGAAAGAACCGGGTCGAGGTGTACGACGAGGACCTCGAGCACGCTGCCGACGAGTGCTCCAGGCTCAGCAACGAGATCCTCAACGCGGCGCGGCAGGACCAGCTGGTCGTCGACTACCAGCCGCTGGTCGACCTGCGGACCCGCGCGATCATCGGGGTCGAGGCACTCGTGCGATGGCAGCACCCCACCCGCGGCCTGCTGCCGCCGGCCAAGTTCATCCCGATTGCCGAGTCGACCGGTGCGATCAGCGACATCGGCGAGACGGTGCTGGTGCGGGCAGCTCGCCAGGTGAGGTACTGGCAGACCCGCTACGGACAGCACCAGCTCTGCCTATCGGTGAACGTCTCGGCGCGACAAGTCGAGCTACCCGGCTTCGCGACCGCGTTCGAGGCGATGCTGCGCAAGACCGGATTGCCGCCCGCCGCACTCGTGATCGAGGTCACCGAGTCGGTTCTGGTCAACCCGAGCGGCACCGCGGCGGAGAACCTCGCCGAGCTGCGGAAACTCGGCGTGCGGGTCGCCATCGACGACTTCGGCACCGGCTACTCGAGCCTGGGCTACCTGCGCCGGCTCCCGGTCGACATCCTGAAGGTCGACCGGACGTTCGTCGCCGGGACTCCCGGAGACGCTCAGAGCACGGCGATCCTGGACGGCATCGTGACCCTTGGCCACACGCTGGAGCTGCAGGTGATCCCCGAGGGGATCGAGACGCCGGCCCAGCTCGACCTGCTGCGGCGCCTCGGTTGCACGGTCGGGCAGGGCTACCTGCTCGGCCGGCCGGTGTCCGCGCCCGAGATCGAGGACGCCATCGCGAGCCGCTGCGCCGTGGGCGAGCGCCACGCGGAACGCCTGCGGGTCGGCTAACCCGCCTCGACCGACTCCGGGTCGAGCCCGGCCGGCTCGTCGACGTCGTAGTGCTGCATGAGCTTGCTCGGCCACCAGATGTAGCGGCCGATGTCGAGGTTGAGTGCCGTGACCAGCACGGAACGGACGACCAGGGTGTCGAGCAGGACGCCGAGCGCGACCGCGAACCCGATCTCGGAGAACGCCGTGACCGGAAGGGTTCCGAGCGCCGCGAACGTCCCTGCCAGCACCAGCCCGGCACTGGTGATGACCCCGCCGGTTGCCGCCAGGCCGGTGAGCGCACCGATCCGGGTCCCGTGTTTGTGCGCCTCCTCGCGCACCCGCGTCATCAAGAAGATGTTGTAGTCGATGCCGAGGGCGACGAGGAACACGAACACGAACAGCGGGAACGCAGTGTCGGCGCCTTCGTAGTGGAAGACGTGCTTGAAGAAGACGCCCGACAGCCCGATCGCGGCCGAGAACGACAGCACGACGGTCGCGATCAGGATGACCGGCGCGAGCAGACAGCGCAGCAACAACGCCAGCACGATCAGTACGACGACCAGGATCAGCGGGATGATGATCTCGCGGTCGTGCCGTGCGGCGCGCGCGATGTCGAGGTTGACCGCGGAGTCGCCGCCGACCTTCGCTCCCGGTGCGGCCGCATGCACCGAGGCACGGATGCGATCAACCGCGTCGTACGCCGTCTGGCTGTCCGGCGCGGCCGTGAGCGTGCCCTGGATGTAGGCCTCGTTGTCCCGAACCACCGGCGACGTCACCCCGGTGACACCGCTCGAGCCGGCCAGCGCGGAATGCGCGCTCGCGGCCTCTGCCGCTGGCGCGATCACCTGCACCGGACTGCCCTCGCCCGCCGGGAAGTGCAGGGACAGCTGCTGCTCGCCGATGACGGAGTCCGGATGCCCGCGGTAGGAGCCGGCGTTGCTCAGGCCGTTCGCGTTCAGGTCGATCACGCCGATAGCGAACACACCGAGAACGAGCGCGGTGGTGACCCACACCCGGCGCGGGTGCCGCGCAATTCGCGTTCCGGTCCGCGCCCACACGCCGGTCGCGGTCGGCTCGGCGGATCCGACCGTCGGCTTGGCCGGCCAGAACACCCAACGCCCGCAGATCACGAGCAGGGCCGGTAGCAACGTGCTCATCGATGCGAGCGCGATGACGATGCCGATCGCGGCGACCGATCCGAGCCCACGCGTCGAGTTGGTCTCGGCGACCAGCAGGCAGAGCATCCCGAGCACGACCGTGCCGGCGCTGGCGAAGACCGCCGGACCGGCGCGGTGCAGAGCGATCGCCATCGCCTCGTGCCGGTCGGTGTGCCGGCGTAGCTCCTCGCGGTATCTCGCCACCAGCAGCAGGGCACAGTCCGTCCCTGCGCCGAAGACGAGCACAGTGAGAATGCCCGCGCTCTGCGCGTTCACCGTGAGGCCTGCGTGCTTGGCGAGCAGGTAGATCACACCCTCCGCCGTGAACAGGGCCACGATCGCGGAGATGACAGGCAGCAGCCAGAGGAACGGGCTGCGGTAGGTGAGCAGGAGGATCACGATCACCACGGCGCCTGCCGCGAGCAACAAGGTGCCGTCGATGCCCTTGAAGGCGTTCGACGAGTCGGCCGCATATCCGGCTTGACCGGTCACGTGGGTCTCGAGACCGGGCGCCGCCTGTTTTGCCGTCGTACGCATCGAGTCGACGATCTTCGCGGCCTTGTTCCAGCCGTTGTTGCCGAGGTTGAACGGCACGGTGATCTCGGCTGCCTTGCCGTCGGATGAGTAGACCGGGCCGGTGATCCGGCCATCGATCGGCCCGACCGTCGCGAAGTGCTGTGCGTCCGACGCGATCGCCGACTTGTCGGTCGCAGTGAGACCGGTCGGCCGAACGTAGACGACGACCGCGGGGAACGTATTCGGCGACTGGAACGGCCCCAGCTCCTTCAGCAGCTGCGTCGACTCAGCACTGCCCGGCAACCACGCGGTCGAGTCGTTGTGCTCGGCGTTGGTGAGGTTCTTCGCGAGCGGCCCGGTGAGGGCAACGACGATCAACCAGAAGATGAGAACGGCGAACTTGGTGCGGCGCCCGACCAACATTCCCGACCATGCTCGATCCATGGATCGACCCTATCCGTCGCCGGTGACTGCCTCGCGAGTCAATTTCGGTGCCCGAGCACGCGTGCCGCCTAGGATTCGCTCGTGCAGATCATCGAGGGTGCAGGGCAGTGGTCGGCGCCGGCAGCGGGCGAGAACACGGATTGGCGTGAGCAGTTCGAGGTGCCTGCCCTGTCGGTCGGCACCTACTGCCTGCCGACCGGTGGCGTGGACGACCAGGACCCCCACACGGAGGACGAGATCTACGTCGTGACCGGTGGCCGAGCCCGGATCGTGACGCCCAGCGGATCGGCCGAGGTGAGCACCGGCTCGGTGATCTTCGTGCCGGCCGGCGAAGAGCACCGCTTCGTCGACATCCTCGAGGACCTTGCGCTGCTGGTCGTGTTCGGCCCGGCGTACGGCACTCGCTCCGCAGCGGCTGAGGGCTGACGCACCGCGTCAATCAGCGCGGTTATTCAGCGCGGTTGCTCAACGCAGTTACTCGACCCGCGGCGAGATGGTGGGCAGCGGGTGCCCGTAGGTCACGAGATGGACAGGGAGCGCACCCGCCGGCCGCTTGGACTTGTCGTGCCGGTCGCTGTACTGGATCAGCAGGCCGGCGAAGGCTTCGCCGAGCTGCTCGAGCTCTTTCGCGGTCAGATAGGTGATCGAGTTCGACGAGTACGCCGCCCGGCGCCACTTGACGGGGAACGACCGGCGCTGTGCCCACCACTCCCGCAACCGCTGGTTGTTGGCCTCGTGGATGGTCGCCTCCAAGGCCTCGCCGGCGGTCGCCACGTCACCCTCGGCCATCGCCGTCTCGAAGTTGTAGGTGACGTTGACGGCCTGCCACGGCCGGCTGCGGCCGCGGCCCCCGCCGGCCTCTTCGACGAAGCCGTACTTCGCGAGGGTCTGCAGGTGCCAGGACATGTTGCCGGGCGAGTCGTTCAGGATCTCGGCCGCGCGAGTGGCCGTGAGCGGACCCTCCCTGGACAGCGCCTCGAGCAACGCAATTCGCATCGGGTGGGCGAGGGCGCGCATCGCTCGCGGGTCCGACACGTTGCGAACGTCCCGCCTCGCGACGTTCTCGCCTGCCTTCGGGTCGGCCGCGTCCGCCTGAGGTTTGGCCGGGTCTGCCTTGGGTCTTGCGGGGCTCATCGCGCGGCCGGCGACAGTGACGTCCTCGGCGCGGCGAGCCGCAGGCCGACATTGACGAGGAACCATCCGGTCGAGCGCCGGACGCGGTGCAGACCGCGCTCGCCGTACTCGGTACGGCGGATCGGCCGCCGCTGCATCTCGTCCACACGCTGCTTGACCAACTCGTTCGCGAATGCCGGGTGCATCGCCGCCTCCTCACATCTGCTCTCTCACAAGAACCGTTGTCACAACATTACTTGTCACAAGAGTCCTTGTCAACACCTCGGTGCGGGCGAAAATCGTGAGCGGGACAAGCGCCGGCCCAGGGCTAGAAGGTGCGCAGCCCCACGCGGGCCGCAGCGAGGTCAGCCGGCGAGCTGTTCAGCAGCCAGTCCGCGCGGGTGACCAGGTTGAACCACACCACGCCGACCACCTCGGGCTGTGCGCCGAGGTAGGCGAACAGCTGCCGGATCCAGCGTGGCTTGCTGCCCCCGGCCGCGCTCGACGCGGTCTCGGTGATCAGGACGGGGGTGTCCGGGGCCAGTGACCGCACCTGTTCAAGCGTTTCGCCGAACACCTGGGCGGGAGTCCGCCAGGTGCTGCCGGCGACCGCGGTTCCGCTGTTGTAACCATCGAGGCCGACCATGTCCACGTAGCTGCGGCCCGGATAGACCGCGGCAAGTGGTGTCGACCCGCGGTAGGCGACGTTCGGGCTCCAGATCCAGCGCACGTTGCTCGCGCCGGCCGCACGGAACATGTCGACCACGTGCCGGTAGGCATCGACGTACAGGTGTGCGGAGTTGCCGGGCGCACTCGCGCTCCAGGGCAGGCCGTTGCTGTTCATCTCATGCGCGAAGCGGAGGTAGATCGGCCGGTCGCAGCTCGCCGCGGCCTGCGCCCACTGCCGGATGAACGCGTCGTACTGGCCGTCCGCGATCGCGCGCAGCGGGACGCCACGATGCGAACCGTCAGGTCGCGACAACCACGGCTGCCAGGTGATCTCGGGCGTCACTCCGGCGCTAGCGATCGTGCGCACGGACGAGGTCGGAAAGCGGTCCGGCCAGTTGAGGTAGAAGTTGAGCAGGTCCAGCGGGTGGTGCAGGGACGATGAAAGCCGAAGGGCGTTGCGCAACCCGCGTTCCGGACCATCGGCGGACAGCCCGAACATGCGATGCCCGGACGCCTGGTCCGATCGAGCCGTAGGACCGGCGACGGGCGGTGTCGACCTGCTCGGCTGCGCACCGGCATCGACCATGACTCCCATGATCGCGGCACCGGTCAGCGCGGCAACGGCCGCGCCGGCAGACCAGCGGCGGAACCGACGGCGGGCAAGCATCGGCACGGACCATTCAACGGGGGCACATTGCGGTCCATCTCAACGTACGGACTTTCGCCGCACGCCGGTCGCCGGCGACGGAAGTTCACCCGAACGGCCGATCAAGTCGGCGGAATCAGGTTTGCCACCTACAGGCGTACCTCGACGACACGGCGAGTGCCCCAACCGGTGCGCATGCAGGTGAACGCGCCGAACCAGTGCAGCGGCCGCAGCACGAAGAACGCCCAGAGCGTTGCCACCGGTGAGAGCAGCCAGTTCACCAGCTGCGAGCGAAGCTTGACGTCCGACCGCGCGATCACCAGATAGCGCAAGGCGTGCGCGTAGCCGATCAGGATCGGTACGACGAGTATGACCGGTGAGATCTGATGCACGACAAACGGGTACCAGAGGTAGAGGACGAGAAACACGCAACCACCGAGCACCGTCTCGACCCAGTTCATGACGTGCGCCCAGTAGGCGACACTGCGAAACGGCAGGTACTTGAAGCGCCACCACGAGCGGATGGTCGACCCGCGCATCCAGCGCAGGTACTGCCTCAGGTGGTGGCTGAGCCGGTCCGGCATCATGGAGAAGCAGATCGCCGACGGCTGCTGGACGGTCCGACCGCGCAGCTTGGCATACGTGGTCAGCAACGAGTCGTCGCTGAACGGCACCGGCCGGCCGAAGAACGTCTCGTTGAGGTAGCCGTCGAGGTTGTCGCGCAAGATCGGTGCGCGATAGGCCGCGAGGCCGCCGCAGTTGACGAGCACCGACGACACGACCGACAGCGCGGAGCGGTCGACCAGCTGCGTGCAGACGAACCAAACGTCGGTGAAGCGGGTCAAGAGGTTGCGCTGGCTGTTCGCGGCGACGACGACGCCGGCAACCGACTGCACCTTGTCGTCCGCCATCGGAAGCAGCAGCTGCTCGAGCGCGCGGGCATCGAGCATCGTGTCCGAGTCGACAGTGACGTAGACATCGGCGTCGGGCGCCAACCGGGCACCGACGACCTGGGCATGCCGCTTGCCGCCGTTCGGCGTGCGCTGCCAGACCAACGTGATGCCTCTGGAGGCCGCGGTCTCCTGGGCCCAGGCCGCAAGCGGCGAGTAGTAGACCTGCGTTGATCCGTCGTCGATCACGACGATGTGCTGCGGCGGCCTGGTCTGCTGGAGCATCGACAGGATCGATGACTGAACGACGTACGGGTCCTCGTTGTAGAGCGGGACCAGGATGGCGACCTTCAGCGTGTCGAGGTAGCGGCGGTTACGCCGCGATGCGCGACGAGGTCGCTCTGCGGAGTAGAGCAGCACCTGGATCGCGAGCATCGCAAACGTGAGGTTGTACGCCGCATGCAGAGGTATGCCGCCGCGATCCGGGTGTCGGAGCGTGTTCGCATGCCTGAGCGCCCAAGCGGCAACCGCGAGCAGGGTCGCCGCTGCGATGCTGGTGAGGTAACGCGAACGCAGATGTCCCGATCTCACGGCTGGCCGGGGAGTCGACCCCGGCGCCAGAACAACCGGATCGACAGACCCGCGACCAACACAACCGCGACCACTGCGATGGCCAACCACCACGCGCTCACGAAGGTGCCGAGGACAATGATTCCGGCGCCAGCCGCACCTGGCTTGCCATAGTCCATGCCGCCTCCCCCTCCCTGCGCGATTGCGGTGATCACCCTGTTCGATCGCTATCGGTGGGCGGCGGACATCCTTGAGACAGCAAAGTCGGCCAAACTACCCGTGAAATGGACAAAGCACGAGGGCGTTTGTCGGCCGGTAGGCCGACCGGAGTAGCGCGCAGCTCCTCCACGGACGAGGCGCTGCGCTACCGCGCTACTTAGTCCGTGGTGCTCGTCAGGTCGCGGTCCTCGAGTTCCCAGGCGTGGTCGAGCATGTGCCAGGCACAGCGACGGATGAGGAACTGCAGCTCCCACGAGCGGGCTGGTAACCCGCGCGCGTGATGGTCACGGATCGCCTCGACGACCGCCGTCCGGTACGCCGCAAGCGCCTGCGCGTCGTCCCGGGTCTCCAACGCCACCTTCACCCCCACCTTCGGCGCGAACTCGTCGATTTCTGCGCCGTTCACGTGGCGGATGATCCGATCCTTCTCCCATCCGCCGCCGCGCGGACCCTTGCGCAGCTCGGCGGAGACCCGCTCGGCGGTTAGATCGAACGTCTTCCAGCAGGCCTGGAGCAGGGCGAGCTTGCGCTCCAGTTCGGCGTCGCTGATCGGTTCCTTCTCGGCGCTCGCGGCGCGACCCGACAACCCGTAGTAGTCGGTCATCCCGATGCCGTCGACCTCCTCGACGACCGCGAGCTCCCCGGCGCGCTTGAACGCCGTACCGAGACCGGCGGTCTCGGCGACCTTGGCGTACCGCGGCCGATAGGCGGCCAGCACCGCAAGCAGGTCCTGACCCTTGCGGGCGCTGCGATCCCAACCGGGCCAGTCGAATGCGCACGCGACGTCCCGCTTCTTCTTGCCGCGCTCGAGCATGACGCGAACCCCGGCCGACACCCCCTCACCGTATTCACGGCCGCGAGCGCTGTCGCTGCCGCCCGCAGTCGGACGGCCGTTCGACTCCGGTCTAGGTCGAGCGCCCGAAGTGCAGGCAGCGCCGGCGCGCGCGCTCAGTAGGAGGACAATGAATACGTGAGTATCCGTGTTGCCGGAGCGCCGGAATGGGCCGACATCGTGACCGCGGCGGAGCGACCGGACCTTTGGGAAGCGGCGCGCGATGAGGACGCCTTCGCGTCGCTGTGGCCCGAGTACAACCTCTACGGCAACCATGCTCCGCGCTACTTCGGCGCGCTGTTCCCCCAGCATGCCGACGTTCAACTGCTCGTGATCGACACCCGCACCGAGGCGGTGGTCGCGCGCGGGCGCACGATCCCCTTCCGCTGGGACGGCAGCCTCGAGGACCTCCCCACCGGGATCGACGCGGTCGGCATTCGCGCGATCGAAGAGCAGGCGGAGCCGACCGCACTCTCCGCGTTGGCCGCAGAGGTGGATGCGGCGTACCAGGGTCAAGGCCTGAGCGGCTTGGTGATTCAAGCGATGGCCGCGGCCGCGAGCGCACGCGGGCTGGCGCCGCTGGTCGCACCGGTGCGGCCGACCTGGAAGGACCGCTATCCGCTGACGCCGATCGACCGGTACGCGCTCTGGACCCGTCAGGACGGGTCGCCGTTCGACCCCTGGATCCGGCTGCACGTGCGGGTGGGCGGCAGGATCCTTCGCGGCGAGCCGAGGTCGATGGAGATCGTGCACCCGGTCAGCGACTGGGAACGGTGGATCGGCCTGAGCCTTCCCGAGGACGGCGAGTACGTCTTTCCCGGCGGTCTGGCGCCGTTGACGGTAACCGCCGGTGTCGGTCAGTACTGGGAGCCGAACGTCTGGATCCTCCACGATCCCTGAGCGACGGCCCCTCGTCGCGCGGCGTCGTCCCGCTCGCTCGCGTTACTTCCGGATCGTGTGCTTCTTCGACCAGTGGCCGTATCCCGCTTTCGACTTGGCGCGGACCTCGCAGCCGTAGGCGACTCCACCGGCCAGGCCCTTCACGACGACGGGTGAGTGCTTACCGGTCGCTGTGCGGGTGGCGTGGTGCGACGCCATGCAACGCGCCTCGTACCGCACGATGTGCGAGCCGCGTGGGTGCGACTTCGCGAAGTGCACGTGCACGCGGTGCGCCGTACGCGTGGTCTTGGTGATCTTCGGCCGGGTCGGCGTGATCGTGCCGCGTTTGATCTTCAGCACGCGGTGGGTGAACGTGATGCCGGTGATGTCTACCTCGGTCGAGGACGCTCCCGGCACTACCGCGATCGTGCCACTCCCGATCGACGTCGAGATGCTGCCGGGGTCGATCGTCGATGGATCGTCGATGCCCATGTCGACGAGGAACGCGTTGGGAAGTACGGCGTGGAAGAAGCCCTGGAACACCGCGCCGGTCGACAGCTCGTGCGAGTTCGTGAGCTGCTCGGTGATTTGGAGCGGGTCGCCACTGACCTCCGGCGGAAGGTCGGACAGCTCGACGTTCGTCCACTCGCGCAAGCCGTTGTAGTCGTTCCACTCGCTCGACGGGATGGACGAGTACTGGAAGTCATCCGACTGCGCCTGGAAGATCGTGACGTCCGCTCCCGCCTCGAACGGGCAGCTCTCCGGCGTGACCGGCTGGCATTCGGCGTTCACTCCGGTGGTCACCGGATAACCGGTGGTCGTGACGTCCCATGTGCCGTTGCCGTTGTCGACCACCGACGTCTGCATCTGGTCCAGGTACCCGGACAATGAACGCGGATCGCTGTCGACCCGCACGGTCATGCTCCACAGGTGCGAGGTCTGGTCGGGTCCCATCGACTCGTACTCCGAGCCCTGGTCCATGACGCCGTCGTTCTCGTTGCTCACCGACCACTGCACTTCGGTGTCGCCGTCGGTAACGTAGTCGTTCCCGATGGAAGCGACCCACGTCGTACTGCTGCTCGGGATCGCGTTCCCGTCCTGGGTCATCGACACGACGCACGGCGGGGCCTTCGGGTACGAGCACCAGTCCTGGGGATACGCGGTACCCGCAGGATGGGAGACGGCCGCGGCCGGCTCCGACGACGTGATGGCCCAGGCGCCGATCAGCGCCGCAACCGACGCGACGGCTACCAATGCCCGGCGGATCTTCATGTCCCCTCCAGCGATCACCCGGCGTGCCATCAGATAACCACGCTGGGAGCCCGATCCGCGGGATCTGAATGGCTGACCCAGCCGCGCCGTGCGATCGAGCGCATCGCGGAGCGCGGGCGGGGTCGCCGCGCCTTCGCTCGCTCGTCAGCGCAACATCAATGTGCGGAGTTCGCGCTCCACCTCAGGGAGCGCGGACCGCACCTCGGCGTCTGCAGCAGCGACCAGGCTCCCATCGAGGCGGGTCGCGGGCTCGAGCGGAGTGGCCGCGATGTACTCCGCCCGCATCGCAGTCGGTGGATGGTCATCGTCGACTCGCTGCAACCGCAGCGCCGCCCGCCGCCGCAACCGTTCTCGCTCTTGCTCGGGGACCTCAGCGACAAGCCGCGGAAGGTCTAGGAGCGGATGCTCATCGCCACGACGTGCAGCGGTCCGCAAGCTCGCGGCGACGATGTCCCGGATCCACAACACGTCGATCGCGCCTGCCATGCCGTTGGTCCCACCGGCCAGCGCGCCGATCCGATCCGCCCGGTACTCCGCACGATGCCCGGCACGGGTCAGGACGGCACGGTACGTCGATGCGCCAGCGAGCGCAGCCGCGAAGAACGGTGCCAAAACCAGGTGCTGAATGTAGCCGGCCAACCCGCCGGCGCCGCTCCGCCCGATCCGGTAGCGCCGGCGCTGCATCTTCTGCTGGGTCGGAGATGGGCCGGGCCAGAACAGGTTGACCCACTTGCTTGCCGAGCGCCGTGACCAAACGATCAACCAACGACGCCGGATATCGTCGTTGACCAGATGTCCGAGCTCATGACCGAGCACGGCAACCCGGCCGTCGTCGTCAAGCAGCAACCACAGCGGCAGCCCGATGGTGAGGACGATCTCACCCCGCAACCGGCCCACTGCAGCCTGGATCTCGGCGTCCACCACGACCCGATCCGGCGCCCTCGACCCGATTGCCGCACCGACCGCGTCCAAAAGCGCGAAGAGCGCCGGGGCGTCGGAACGTACCCAGCCGTTAGGACGCGGTTGTCGCCGTCGTACCGGAACTACGCCGACCACCAGCAGTCCGAGGATCACCGAAACGACGACCTTCAGCACCGCCGCGAATCCGGTGAACCACACCGCAACCGCGAGCGCTGCGACGACCACGGTTCCGAGCTGGATCGTGATCGCGATCGCGAAGGCGAGTCCACTCATCGGGCTACCCGGCGGCACGATCTCAGGCCTGGCGAGCAACGCCTCGAGCTCGTGCCGCTCCTCGCGGTTGATCCGACGCTGCCACCAGCGCACCATCCGGAACGGGCTCGGGTCGGGTGGATTCGGATCGACGTTCCACCCACAGGCCTCGCACCACGGCGTCCAGCCGCCTTCGACCGCGACCTGCGCTTGGCAGCTCGGACAGATCACCGGCACCAGCCCTAATACCTAATAGAGGGACCGTCGGCTAGGTCGGCTACGTCACGAGGCGTAGCGCTGGGCGGCGCGAGCGCGCGCCTTCGCCGCCTCTTCTTCACGGTTCTTCGGCGGTGCGGACGTCGTCAGCTCCCCTAACAGCCGAATCGTGATCGAGGTGATGTCTTCGACCGCCTGCTCGAAGACGGCTGCGTTGGCCTGAGACGGCTTGGCCGACCCGCTGATCTTCCGCACGAACTGCAAGGCGGCAGCGTGCGCCTCGTCAGCCGTCGCCGGCGGCTCGAAGTTGTGCAAGGGCTTGATGCTGCGGCACATACGCCGAGCGTAAGCGACACTGCCGCCAACCTCGCCGGATTTCGACGACTGGTACGCCGAGCATCGCATCGTGATCTACAACGCCCGCAGCGGTCGCGAACGCGTGCTGCCGCACTCGAACGGAGCCGCCGCCCCGCAGGCCCTCAGACGGGACCCCGCTTGTTCTACGTGGCCGACGACGCAGTGTGGATCGCTTCTCTCGCAAAGGCGCGGAGTGTGACGATGACCACGACGGCTCCCGAGTCGTACGACGAAATGCTCGAGCTCGTCGACCGCTTGATCGCCGAGTTCGCCGGCATCGTTCCCGCTGGCTCGGTGATTCGTCGGGTGTCTCGGGTGCGCTGGTATCTCATCGCGATGGGAGTTCACGACAACCTGCTCGCCGCGACCGAGAGCGCGGTCAGGACCCAACTGACCCGGCTGACGCGCCGGGCCGCTTGAGCCGTCGATCCGAACTCTACGAGCACGCCGCTCGGTGATCCCGAGGCGTCGGGCCTACTGCGCGTTCAGCAGGACCTTGAGTGCCCCGGATCCAGCCGCGTCGGCGAAGGTGTCATAGGCGGCTTCGATGTCGCCGAGGTCGAAGCTGTGGGTCGCGAAGCCGGAGACGTCGAGTTGCCCGGAAGCTACCATCGCCAGCAACGTCGGCGTACTCGAGGTGTCCACCAGGCCGGTTGTGATGGTGACGTCCTTGATCCACAGTTTGTCCAGGGCAAGTGACGCCGGCTTGCCGTGTACTCCGACGTTTGCGACATGGCCACCCGGGCGGACCAGCTGGGTGCAGAGTTCGAACGTCTCCGGCACGCCGACCGCCTCGATGACCACGTCCGCCCCGAGGCCGTCGGTAACGGCGTCGACCCGGGCACGAACGTCCTCTCGGGTGCTGTTCGCAACGAGGTCCGCGCCGAACTGCTTCGCTGCATCGAGCCGGGCGTCAGCGACGTCAACCAGGAGAACGTGCCGCGGGCTGAACAGCCGCGCGGTCAGCGCCGCGGCAAGCCCGATCGGCCCCGCACCGACGATCGCTACGACGTCCGCGGGGCGTACGACCCCACTGAGGACTCCGACCTCGTAGGAGGTCGGAAGGATGTCGGACAGCATCACCGCGCTGTCGCTCGGCACCGTCGCAGGTAGCGGGTGCAGCGAGGTGTCGGCGAACGGGACACGCACGTAGTCGGCCTGGGTTCCGTCGATCAGATGGCCCAGGATCCAGCCCCCGCCGCCGAGGCACTGCCCGTACCTGCCCTCCCGGCAGAACCGGCATCGCCCGCACGCGCTGATGCATGACACCAGCACCCGGTCACCCGGGCGGACGACGGTCACCGCACTGCCGACCGCCTCGACCACGCCGACCGCCTCATGACCGAGGATGCGCCCGGGCGTCACCTCAGGAACGTCACCTTTGAGGATGTGCAGATCCGTGCCGCAGATTGTGGTGGTCTCGATCCCGACGATCGCGTCGGTTGGGTCGAGGATCACGGGGTCCGGAGCGTCCTGCCAGGCGCGGCGACCTGGCGCTTCGTATACGAGAGCCTTCATGAGACCGCTGAACCGCGAACAGGGTGCGCGCAGTAGAGCCAAAAGTCCTGGCCATCGCGTTCCCGCCCTCCGCTATCGGACGCGACACGCCGGATCGGTGCTCTAGCGGCTGTTACGTCGAGGGCGCGAGGGGTGTCGGTTACAGGTCCCGAAGATCTCCAGCGTGTGAGTGACATCGGTAAAGCCGGCGTCGCTGGCGACGCGGTCGGCCCAGGCCTCCACCTCGGGGCCTTCGACCTCGACCGTGTAGCCGCAGATCTGGCAGACCAGGTGGTGGTGGTGCTCCGACGACTCGTTCGCCGACCCAGGCCCACATACCCGGTAGCTGGCTTCGCCGTCGGGTCGGGAGACGACGTCGAGGACGCCGGAGTCCGCGAGCGTCTTCAGCTGTCGGTAGACAGTGGTCATCCCGACGGACTCGCCGCGTTTGCGGAGTTCGTCGTGGAGTTCGTGCGCGGTCATGAAGCCGTCGGCGGCTGCGAGGACCGTGTCGATGGCGGCGCCTTGTCGCGTGGCGCGCAGTCGCGCGGCAGGGCGATGCTCCGGCAGTTCCGGGGTGTCCGGTGCCGGAGCTGGCGGTCGTCGGGCGGGGCTCAGTGGTTGTCCGATTGTTGTCGTGGGCGCGGTTGTTATTCGTGTGACGATATTCGACCTGGTGATTGGGTTGCGAGATCTCGTTCGCGACTCTCCGGCCCCCCGGGCCTGCCTGTCATGTCGTGGCCGCAGGTGCCGCGGTCATCACGTGGCGACCTGAGGCGTAGCGCCGGTACGCGCCTTTGACGGTCTTGACCAGGGTGTAGCTGGTGGTGCCAATGGCGCCGACGAAGAATCCGATCGGGTAGTTCGTCTCATAGGAGATGGCGATCGCGGTCCACACCGTCGCGAGGGCGATGAGGATCGAGAGAGCGAGCGCGAGCGCTGGTCGCGCCGTGAACTGTCGGGCGGTGGCGGCAGGGGCGATGGTGAGGCTGAACATCAACAGGGCGCCGACGACGGGGACGGTCATGGTGGTGACGAGGCCGAGGATGATCAGGAATGCGAGGTCGATCCGTCGGCGGCTGGTGCCGTTGACCTCGGCGAGCTCGGGGGAGAACGAGGAGTGCAGCATCGGCCGGTACAGGATGGTGATGGCGGCCAGGCAGACCACGCCGATCAGAGCGATCGGGAGCAGTTCGCTGTGCGCGACGCCAAGGATCTCGCCGAACAGTAGCGAGTAGATCTCGGGTGCGTACTCGGTAGTCAGCGATAGGAAGAACGCACCGAGACCGAGCATGAGCACGAAGGTGAGGGCGGTGGCGACGTCGTGGCGTTCGCGGTCGCCGAGGACGCCGATCCCGATCGCTCCTAACAGCGCGAAGACGCCGAGTCCGAGGATGGTGTTGACCCCGATCAGGCTGGCCCCGGCGGCGCCGGCGAATGCGCCCTGCGGGAGGGCGTGTGCGGGGAACGCCGAGCCGCGGATGACGGCGAAGAAGCCGATGGTGCCGGCGACGAAGGCAACCATCGTCGCGGCGTACCAGGTGTTGATATAGAACGTCGAGAACATCGCCGCGACTTATCCGAAGGCCGGTTGGCGGATGTCGCGGCCGAAGACCCGGGCAAGGAGGTAGCCGGCGACGATGATCGTGACGATGAGGAAGCTGGCGGGCCAGCCGTGCTGGCGGGGCCAGTAGTCGCTGTCGTAGGCGAGCAGGATCCCGAGCCAGGTACTGGCCACGCCGATCACAGCGGCGAGCACGGTGGCGCGGCCCGGCGAGTCGGTGAGGCGCAGCGCGGTGGCCGGCGGGCCGATGAGCAGCGCGGTGGACAGGATCGTGCCGATCGTGATCGCGGACAGCGACACCGCCACCGCGAGGAGCGCGAGATACGCGACCGCGACAAGGCGAACCGAGGTGCCGCGGGCTGCGGCGAGGCCGGGATTCAGCGAGGTAAGCAGCAGCATCCGGTACAGCGCCAGCAGGATCGTCAGCGTCACCCCACCGAGGACGGCAACGATCGGCAGCGTGCTGGACGGGACCGTGAAGATCGACCCGAACAGGATGGTGACCGGCGCGCCGGTGGTGCTGGTCCTGGTCGTGTCGAGGTACAGGAACAGGGCGGCCAGTCCGAGCGCGCCACCGACGACGATCCCGGTCTCGACGTCGCGGGCCTTGCGGGTGCGGGCGCCCGTCGCCGACATCAGACCCGCGCCGAGGACGGACAGGCCGAGGAAGCCGATCAGCGGGTTGATCCCGAGCAGGTAGGAGGCGGAGCCGCCCGTGCTGCCGATATCGCCGAGCGCTTCCCCGGCGAAGGAGTGGCCTCGGATGACGGTGAACACCCCGGTCATGCCGGAGACGACAGCGACGATCGCGCCGACCGCGACCGCGGAGTGGACCGGGGCGCTGGAGAAGAAGCCGGGTTCGACGACGCCCTGCCAGAAGCCGGTCATGGCACCACGATCGGGCCGTGCTCCGAGGGCTCATCGGGCCGGTCGACCCGCCCGACACTGACCAGGATCCGGTCGTGGAGGCGGATGACGTCGACGTGGTGCCCGTAGAGACGGCTCAGGACGTCGGACTGAACCACCTCATCGGTAGGACCGCTCGCGGCATGCCCATCCGCGATGTACACGACCCGGTCCATCGCATCGAGCAGGGGGTTCATGTCGTGCGCGGAGAGGAGCACCCCGATCCGGCGGTCGCGGGCGATCCGGGACAGCAGGTCGACGACGGCGTGCTCGCTGCGGACGTCGAGGTTGGCCAGCGGCTCGTCGAGCAACAGCAGCCGCGGCCGGCTGATCAGGGCATGCGCGATCAGGACCCGCTGCTGCTCACCGCCGGAGAGGTTCCCGATTCGGGCGTCGGCGAAGCGGGTGGCGTCCACCGCGTCAAGCGCCTCGGCGACCAGCGCACGGCGGCGGCGGGTCGGCAGCGGAACGCCGAGGCGGTGGCCGTCGAGCCCGAGCCCGACGACGTCACGAGCCCGAAGCGGGATATCGGGGTCGAGCGCAATCTTCTGCGGAACGTAGCCGACCAGCCGGTCCCGTCCTCGTCGCGGCCGGCCACCGATCAGGACAGTGCCGGTCGCCGGCTGCAGTCCCAGGATGACGCGCAGCAGCGTCGTCTTGCCAGCGCCGTTCGACCCGATCAGCCCGGTGAACTCACCGGGCCGGATCGTGAAGCTCACCTCGTCGAGGACGGTGCGAGTGCCGAAGCGGACGCCGACCCCTTCGACCGACAGGATCGCCTCATCCGAGGAGATGAGGGCGGTGTCGGTGGGGATCATTGCCATCTCGGTCACAGCGTCGTCGTCGAGGTGCCGTTGCGCAGCGCGTTGTACAGGCCGGTGGTCTCCGCCAACATCCACGACTGGTAGGTGTAGCCAGGGGTCGGCATCGTCTCGTAAACCCCGAGCACCGGCACGTCGTTCTGCCGCGCCAACTTCAGGAACGACTGGGTGATCGAATCCGTCACCTGCTGGTTGTACACGAAGACCTTCACCTTCTTGTTCGTGAACAGGCCGTTCTGCAAGGTCACGTTCTGTGGCGAGGGATCGGTGCCGTTCATGATCGCTGCCTGCAACGTGAACGGCGTCAGGTTGTCCGTGCCGGCAGCCTCCAGCATGTAGTCCCCGACCGGCTCGGTCGCCGCGACCGGAGCGCTCGGGTACGTCGACTTCACCTTCGCGATCTCCGCCAGCCACGGCTTCAACGAGTCGTCGAACTTCGTGACATTGGCTTGGAAGTAAGTCGCCTGCGCGGGTCGCAGGCTCGACAGGTCCGCCGCGACCTGCTTCGCCACTGCTGGCATCGTGGTGGGCTTGTACCAGAGATGAGGATTCGGTGTGCTGTCCGGCAGGCCGAGGAGGGTCTGCACGTCGATCACCTTGCGACTCGAGTTCGGCGCGGCCGACTCGATCTTGTTCATGTAGGTGTCGTAGCCGACGCCGTTCTGCACCACCAGCTGCGCCTTGCTGACCTCCTCCGCCACCTGCGGGCTCGCCTCGAACGTGTGCGGGTCAGTGTTCGGGTTACTCTCCACCGCGCTGACCGTCACGTCCTTGCCGCCGATCTGGGCGATCACGTTCGCGTACTCGTTCTCTGCCCCGACCGCCACGATCGGCGACCCGGTGCCCGTCGCCGCCGGGCTGCCCGCCGAAGAGGAGGACGAGCAGCCGGCCGCGCCCCATAGGGCCACTGCACTCATCGAGGCGCCAACAACGGTCCGAGTCCAAGTCGAGCGAAGGGGAATCACGGGCACTCCCAGTTAGTGGTAATGGTATCCGATGTCGTTAGGGCCTACCACCACACTAACGGATACGGGACCCGTTTTCATTATTTCCTCGGCGCGACAACCGCAGCCGCTGTGCGAGCGCGACGGAAGAGGTAGAACGAGGTGTCGAGGATCAGCCGAAGTAGGTGTCACCCATCACCCGAAACACTGACACCCATCACCCGAAGCTCGAGTGAGTGGCAGCAGCCGAAGTCACACAGCCAGTGGTGGGCCGCCCGGGGATCGAACCCGGAACCCGCGGATTAAAAGTCCGCTGCTCTGCCAGTTGAGCTAACGGCCCTCGCGATGCGAGGCATCGGCACGGATCAAAGGCTAGCGGGCGGGCGACCTCGCGATCGTCGCGCAGGTGAGCCGGACGTGCCGAGCGGTTACCGTTGCCGGGTGGGTACGACGATCTGCCTCGCGCAGAACCCCAAAGCGGATGCCCTGCTCTCCACCAGCCCGCTCGCGCTCCTGATCGGGATGGTGCTGGACCAGCAGATCCCGCTCGAATGGGCGTTCACCGGGCCGCTGACGATCGCGACCCGGCTCGGCCGGGACCTTGACGCGGCCGATCTCGCGGATCGCGACCCGGATGCCCTGGCGAAGGTCTTCGCGACGCCGCCCGCCGTACATCGGTTTCCGAGCTCGATGGCCGCGCGGGTCCAGCAGCTCTGCCGGATCATCGTGGCGGACTACGACGGCGTACCCGGACACATCTGGTCGGGCGTCAAGGACGGCGACGAGCTACTGAAACGCATCGAGGCACTTCCCGGGTTCGGCCGGCACAAGGCGAGGATCTTCGTCGCGTTGCTCGGCAAGCAGTACGGCGTACGGCCCAAGGGGTGGCGCGAGGCGGCCGGCGCCTTCGGCGATGCGGGCTCCTATCTCTCCGTCGCCGACATCGTCGACGCCGCCTCCCTGGCGAAGGTGCGCGACTACAAGAAACAGTTGAAGGCCGCGGCAAGAGCCACGCAACCTCAGTAGCCGCTCTGCCGCGACCGCTGGCGCCGCTCGGCTGTGGACGGCGGATTCGCCATGGCGAGATAAGGGTCCTCTATGACCCTTCACCGGCCACCGCGCAGCCGCCGTCCACAAGAGCGGCGACGACGCACCGACCGGATAGCTCCCGCGCTACGTAATCTCCAGCGGTGGGCTGTAGGCGTGCGACGCGGGGTTGAACTTGTCCCCCTTGAAGATCAGCTTGACCCGCTGTACCTGGTTGGTCGCAGTCGGACCCAGCCGCAGCTTGAACATGCCGTGCTTGTTGAGAACATCGCTCGCGGTGCCGACCACTCGCCATTTGCCGTTGTGGAGGAACTGCAGGTCGAACGTCACCGGGCGGTTGATCACTACCGGCAGCACGCTCGCGGTGAAGCGCACCTTCTTCCGGCTATGGAACAGACGTACGCCGTGCGAGACCGCGTAGTAGCCGGACAGCTTGAGGCGCGCCCTGGACGGCATCGTGAACGACTTCTGTGCGTCGGACGGATAGCGCGACGGCGAGCCCTCGAACTCAGCTGCCACCAGGGCGGAGTACGGCGCACCGAACTTGATGCTCAGCTGCCCGCCCGGGCCGGTGTTCCCGACACCCACGTCGTAGGTGTGGCCTGCGACTCGTTGCTTGAACACAACCGTTCCCGGTGACGACAAGTGCGCCGTCGCGATGACCTGGTGTGACGACGTCAACCGCTTCAACGACAAGTGCAGGCTGGTCTTCTTGGGATCGAGCGTGCTGGAGAACAGGTACGCCTTCGTCCCGGAGGTCGGTGACACCAGCCCGAAGACCTCCGAGCCGTCAGAGGAGAACGTCAAGGTGCCCGGCAGGAGCTGGTTGTTGGAGCCCGAGGACCACGTGCTCGGCGAGGTCGATGCGCCGATCCGCGACCACAGTGGCGTGCTGCTCGAGGTCGTGTAGAGACACGCGAGATCGCTACCGCCGTAGCCGCCGGCCACGTGCGTGCCATCGGGTGAGAATGCAACCGCGCTCGAGTTGGCGGCGGCGCTGAACTTCTTCGTCTGCGTCATGGTCGCCGTGGAGTACTCGGCGACGCCGTTCAGCGTCACTCCCGGCAGCAGCACCTCCGACCCGTTCGAGCTCACCGCCATGTCGGCCAGCCCGTAGCCGTCAAGCCGCTGCTGGGTAGAGACCATGTCCGACACGTTTCCGTCACTAGCGGTGTAGGACTCCAGCGTCGACGGCTCCTCGCCCTGGTCGCTCACCACGAGCGTGTCACCGCCGCCGGCGATAAGAGACGGTGCGTAGTCGCCCGTGACGTCGGCCGTCGGCGTTGCATCCGTGGCGGGGTTGACGCTCGAGATGCCGTCCATGAACTGGCCGTACGTCGACTGGCAGCCCCAGGCGTAGTAGAGCCAGCCGTTAGCCAACGCAACGTAGTTCGGGCAGGCCGCGCCCTCGGCGAGCGTGCTCGTCGCGTACGTCGTGGTGTCGATCACTCCGATCGCGGAGCCCGAGGACTGTGCTACGTACACCTCACTTCCATCCGCGGACGCGACGATGCCCAGCGCGCCGGGCTCGCCGGTCACTGTGTGCAGCAGCTTCCCGATCGTCGAGTAGACGTAGACGTCCGAGCCGAGCGAGCCCGAAGTGACGAAGAGCTTGCCGTTGGCGTAGACCATCCGCGCGGCGGTCGTGACCGCGAGCCGCGTGGTCAGCACATACGGGACTGGCTTGGGTGACCCCGCCGCCGCTGCCGGCGCCGGCGCCAAGCCGACCATCGCCCCGAGCGCAACCGCCATCGCCGCCGACGCAGCCGTCATCCGCCCCACCCGATCCGATCCCATGCCGGGCACCCTACGTTGGCCGGGGACTTCTACGGCTTGATATGCGACATTTCCCCCACGTCGGCACCGCAGGCCAGGTGCTCAGCGGCCGCTGCGGCCTTCGCCGCCGGAGAACCTTCCCGCTCCGTTCTCGGCGTCTGCGAGCACAGCCACGCCGTACCGGCCTTCAAGGGCGAGCGCCTCCTCGCGGCTGAGGCCGTACCCGTCGTAGACCGACGCGCGGTCGGACAGCATCGTCGGCTGCGGGTGTGCGGCCAGCAGCTCGGCGAGCTCCAGCGCGCGAGCCAAGGGATCGTCGGCGATCTCGGTCAGCAGCCCGATCGCCAGCGCCTCGTCGGCCGCGACGGTCCGCCCGGTGAGGATCAGATCGAGTGCGCGGCCGAGGCCGACCAGCCGCGGCAACCGCCAGGTGCCTCCATCTACCAGCGGTACGCCGAACCGGCGCTCGAGGCAGCCGAACTGCGATCCCGGCGACGCCACCCTCAGGTCGCACCAGATCGCCAGCTCAAGCCCGCCCGCAACCGCCCACCCGTCGATCGCGGCGATCGTCGGCTTGGTCGCGACCCGGCGGGTGAAACCGAGCGGCCCCTCACCCGCGAGCAGCCGCGGGGTCAGCGACTCGAGCTCGGTGAGGTCGGCGCCCGCGCAGAACGCGCCGCCGGCGCCGGTGAGGACGAGCACCCGCGATGCGTCATCCGCCTCGAAACCGTCCAGCGCCGCAACGAGCGCGTCCGCGGTCGGACCATTGATCGCGTTGCGCCGGTGCTGGCGGTCGATCGTGACCAGGGTGGCCGCCCCGACCCGCTCCACGCGTACCTCGTCGACCGCCATCGAGCCTCCCGTTGATCGCCGTACCGCGCTCGATCCGGCCCGCCGCCGATACGACCGAGCACGATCACCGCATCGTCCCCTACACTGGCTCGGTCCCCGACGGCGGACGCCGAGGCGTGGATTTGCCCTCATCGTCTAGAGGCCTAGGACGCCGCCCTTTCAAGGCGGTAGCACGGGTTCGAATCCCGTTGGGGGCACGACCTTTCGAGGTCCCGTGGAGCAGTTGGAGTGCTCGCCGCCCTGTCAAGGCGGAGGTCGCGGGTTCAAGTCCCGTCGGGACCGCTCAGCATCCGAGCCGGGCCGCAGTTCGCGGTCAGTGGATCCCGAAACAGAACGGGTGGCCGGCCGGGCTGGCGTACACGGCGAACCGCTCGTCTCCGTCGGGGTTGTCAGCCGGCGCCTTCGCGACCTGAAGCTGTCGCGCACCGAGCTGGATCGCGCGTCGACCGGCCGCCTCCAGGTCGTCAACGTGCAGGTCGAGGTGCATCTGTTGCTGCTGAGCGCCGCTCGGCCAGTCCGGCGACACGTGGTTCGGTGCGTGCTGGACGCCGATCACCCACTTTCCGTCAACGGCGACGCTGTGCCAGCCCTCGTCCCGGAAGACCTCGCCGTCCAGCAATCCTGCCCAGAAGGTGCTCTCAGCCTCGACATCGCGCGCGTCGAACACGACGATGCGCCGGTGGATCTTCACGCCTGCTCCATCCATGGCCGCGAGTGGTGAACAGCCCGAATGTACGGCGGGCGCAGGGCCCAGCGGGGCCTCTACGCCGGCCGCGCCAAGATGGACCGAGCGTCCATCGTCGTGAGTGTGGAGTTCCCGTTTGCCCTCTTTGCCTTATCCGACCGGACGTCGTTCGAACTATGTTTCGTGATTCGCGTGACACCGGCGCAGCTAGGCGTCGAGGATCACGGCGGGGGTCTCGGCAGGAGGCATGATGCAGCGCTCGTTCTTCTCGGCCCGATCCCTCGCAGCGGGTGCGGCGATCTGCGGTGCGGTCGCGGTCGCAGCCGCCTCAGGTGGATTCGCGCAGAGCGGGTACGCGGCGCCGGGAGCTCGCCCACTGGGCACCCACGTCGTCCGCCCGCCGTCCGCGGCGCAGGTCCACGGTCAGCTCCTGACCGTAACGACTGTGCCGCACTCCACGGAGGCGTTCGCCATAGACGGCAACGGCACCACGGCGAACACGGTCTACCACATCGCGATGCGAAAGGGCACCCACTGGCATCTGGTCAAGGCACCCAAGCTCAATGGCCGGTACGGAACGCTGCTGTCCCTGGGGGCCGGCTCGGCGCGCACCGTCTGGCTTGGCGGCGGGCGCGAAGTCGGGCACGGCTCGATTCAGGAAATCCCCACAATCTGGCGATGGAATGGCCACCGCTTCGTCGAGATGAGCACCCCCAACCTCGGCAACGGGGCCGACGGTGTGACGTCCATCGCCGCGAGCGGGCCGAACAACGCGTGGGCCGTTGGCGCGATCTTCTCGACATTGACCGACCTAAACTCCGTCGCTCTTCATTGGAACGGGAAGAAGTGGAGTCAGGTCAACACACCGACCGGTCCGCTGATCAGCGTCATCTCGACCAAGGCCAACGGGACGTGGGCACTCGACGACTCTGCCGAGCTACTCAAGTGGACCGGCACGGAATGGACAGTCGTCTCGACCGCGCCCACGAACACCGATCCATTCAAGATTGCTCAAGGCCCGGGGAAGACAATTTATGCGGTGGGCGGCTCGTCACTCCTGAAGTTCAATGGCACCACCTGGTCAAAGGTTGCGTTCGCGAAGCACAGCAAGCCGTCGAGGTTTGACGCGATCTCGACCTCGGGTAGCAGTGGTTGGCTCGTCGGCGGCAAAGGCACTCACAGCGTCGTCCTCCACAGCACCGGCGGCCCCTGGAAGATCCAGTTCACCCCCAAAGCAAAGTACGAGTTGTTTTCCGTCTCCGCAGCCTCGGCTAAGAAGGCGACCGTTGTTGGCGACACGTACAACCGCGTGACGTATGTCAGCCATCCCTATGTGATCGCGACGAGCGGGCATGGCTGGCACGTGCAAACCGTGAGCTGACGCTCCGCGACCGACCGCATGCAATGAGCTAGGTGTACTGCGCCACGATCGGGTCATGCCGGGCGAGACCGGCGTACTGCTGAAAGGTTCGCGGAGGCGCGGGCGAAGCGCGTTCGTTTCAGCACACAACGCTCGGACGTTCGTGCCGACGGCGCGGGCCAAGTCCGGTTCGAGTACGGCGTACCGGCACAGTTGTGTGCTGAAACGTACGCGCTGGCCCCCTCCCGTCCGGCACGACGCGATCCTAAGTCGCCGACCACGCCTCAAATGGGGCGAATGCCGAACCCGTCGGCGGCGAGCGTCAGGTACGCCGGACCTCGGCCAGCCATGCCGACGCGGTCGTGAGGCCACCGGCCGGATCGATCTCGAAGACCGGGTTGATGTCGAACAGCGCAGGCTCGATCTGCTCGATCGCCCAACCGTCCGCGAACGCGGCCTCGAGCTCGTCCCTGGTGACCCGCCGCGGGCCCCAGTCGCCCGGCTGCCGGTCACTGAAGCAGATGACGAAGGCGCTGCCGCCCGGGCGGACCGCGCCGGCGAGGACCTCCACGTACTGCGCACGTTGCTCGTCGTCGAAGACGTGGAACAGCCCGCTGTCAATCACGGTGTCGAACCCGTCACCCGGCAGGGTCATGGTCAGGATGTCGCCGGCCTCGAACGTCGCATCCAGCGCGCGGTCGACCGCCTTCTGCCGGGCAAAGCGGATCGCCGCCTGCGACACGTCGACCCCGGTCGCCCGACCGCCGCGACTCGCCACGAGCAGCGCGTGCTCGCCGGTCCCGCATCCCGCGTCGAGCACCTCGCCACGGAGCCGGCCGGCGTCGGCGAGCGCCACGAACGCGGCCTGCGGGCGGCCGATGTCCCACGGCGCGTGGCCCTGCCGCTCGTACGACTGGTCCCAGTCGTGTGCTGATTCGGTCATGGCCCCGACGTTAGAACGCGGGCGCGGATCGTGACAGCCGCTCGGCCGCCTCGATCGGACCCGAATACCCCGCGTCTGGTCGGCGCTGGATTGGCCGGCTCCGGCGGATCTGAGGCCATGTCGTTACTCGCCACCGGCTGCCCGACCCCGATCCGGTGTGGTTGGTTGATCCTGCCGGAGCGACCGCAGACGCGCGCGGAGGGCTGACGATGACGGGCGGACTCGGCGTACGACGGCTGCGTCGCCGCTCCACGGGCGCGGCGTCGCCGGGTGCCGGTGAGCCGCCGGTTGGCTCGGAGCCGCCCGCCGAGCGGACCGATACCGACAAGGGCAGCGCCGACGAGTGCAGCGCCGACCTCGCCGAGCTTCCGGCGTTCGACCGCCGCATCCTCATTGTCGCGGCGATCGTCTTCGCCGTACTGATGATCCTGTCGCCGTGGTACGGCTGGCATCGCGACGAGCTGTACTTCCTCGACTCCGGGCGGCACCTGCAGGGCGGGTACGTCGACCAGCCGATCTTCACGCCGCTGCTCGCCCGGCTCACCATCGACCTGTTCGGCGTCTCGCTGCCCGGCTTGCGACTCTGGCCGGCGCTGGCGGCGTTCGCAACGATCACCGTCGCGGGGCTCACCGCGCGCGAGCTCGGCGGCGGCCGGCGCGCCCAGCTGCTCACCGCGATCGGTGCCGCGACGACGCCCGTGCTGCTCGCGGTCGACCATCTCGAGGGGCCGACGGCGTTCGACCTGCTCGCGTGGTCCGGCCTCGCGCTGGTGGTGCTGCGTGTCGGCCGCACCGGCAATCCGCGCTGGTGGCTGCTCGGCGGTGTCGTGCTCGGGCTCGGGCTGACCAACAAGCACAGTGTCGTCTTCCTGGCGATCGCGATGCTGGTAGGCGCGCTGCTCAGCGGTGGGCGCAAGCAGGTCCTCAACTGGTGGTTCCTCGCCGGCGCGCTGATCGCGGGGGTCTTCGCCGTACCGGACCTGGTCTGGCAGGCGGGGCACAACTGGGCGACCATCGCGATGACGCGGCGGCTCAACCAGGAGAACGGCGGCGCCGGCAACATCGGCAACTGGATCTTCGGCCAGCTGCTCATGACGACGTTCGCGTTCATCTGGGTCTGGGTCAAGGGGTTGCGCTGGCTCTGGAAGTCCGGCCGGCCGCTCTGGCGGTCGCTCGCGTGGGCCTACGGCTTGCTGTTCGTCTTCTTCGCCGTCACGACCGGCGGCAAGATCTACTACCTCGCGGGTGCGTACATCTACCTGATCGCGGCCGGCGCGGTCGCGGTCGACAAGTCCTTCGACGAGCACCCGCGGCGGCTACGGAGGTTCTACTGGCTCGCGGCCATCACGGCGCTCGGCTCGCTCCCGCTCACGCTGCCGGTGCTGCCGCCGAGCGACATCGGCTGGACCTACGGCATCAACCAGGTGCCGGGCGAGTCACTCGGCTGGCCGCAGCTCGTGCAGACCGTCAAGACCCAGTGGGACGCGCTCCCGCCGGCGACGCGGGCGAACGCGGTGATCTTCACCGCGGAGTACGGCGAGGCCGGCGCGATCAACGAACTCGGCCGCGGCGACGGGCTGCCGACCGCGATGAGCGGGCACAACAACGAATGGTGGTGGGGGCCGGGCAACCCGAACGCGACCACGGTGCTGGCGGTGGCACCGGGACCGGTGGACACGACCGGGTACGGCGGGTTCCTGCGGCACTACTTCACCAGCGTGCGCGTGGTCGCGACGTTGCGTAACCCGTACGGGATCCACAACCAGGAGTGGGGCGGGCACGTCTACCTGTGCACCGGCCCGCGCCATCCGTGGGGTCAGATGTGGCCGAGCCTCCGCCACTACGACTGACTGGAACGCATGGCCCATCGGTGGTGCTCCGGCGCCACGCATGGCCCATCAGTGGTGCTCCGGCCCCACGCATGGCCCATGGGTGGTGCTCCGGCCCCACGCATGGCCCATGGGTGGTGCGATAGCACCCCTTATGGGCCATGCGTACGGAGGAGCCTCAGTCGTCGAGGACCTCGATCGCGGACTCCGGGCAGTTCGCCGCCGCCTTGCGCACCGACTCCTCGAACTCGGCCGGGATCAGATCGAGCGTGACGATCGCGTGGCCGTCGTCCTCATCCGGCGCGAAGACCTCGGGAGCGGCGGCGGCGCACAAGTTGTGACCCTGGCAGATCCTGGTGTCAACGAGCGCTCGCATCGCCATCAACCTCTCGGTACAGGGCCGACAGTACTCCTGCGACGCGATAGCGGCAGAAGGGTCGAGACGACGCACTAAGGCCGGAACGACTACTACATTGCTCCCCATGCCGGCCGGCCGCCACGAGCCTCCCGTGCGCAAGAGCGGCGGCGAGCGCAAGCTGGGCGAGATCCTCGCCCAGCACATCGAGGACGAGATCATCTCCGGCGACTGGCCGGTCGGGACCGTGGTCGGCTCCGAGGCCGAGCTGATGGCGAGGTACGGCGTGAGCCGCGCCGTGTTCCGTGAAGCGATGCGGCTGGTCGATCATCACGGCGTCGCCGCGATGCGGCGCGGGCCCCGCGGCGGGCTGATGATCACGGAGCCGGACATCGAGGCTGGGGTACGCGCGGTGTCCCTGCACCTGCGGTTCCAGAAGATCAGCCCCGGCCAGGTCGCCGAGGCCCGCAACGCACTGGACCTGACCTGCGTGCGGCTCGCCGCGGAGCGCATCACGCCGGCGGGCGCGGAGCAGGTGCGCGCCTCTCTCGACGACGAACACAAGCAGGTCGGCCGCCGCGGCACGCGCCAGCACGGTAGCGGCCAGCTGGTGTTTCCCGACTTTCACCTGCTGCTCGCGAGGCTGACCGGCAACCCGGCGATGGGCGTCTTCGTCCAGATGATCAACCGGGTCCTCGGCGAGCAGGAGCCGCGCGAGAGGACGTCGAAACAGAAGGAGCAGGAAGCACACCGGGCACACGAGCGGATCGCAGAGGCCGTCCTCGCCGGCGACGCCGACACCGCGGTATCCCGGATGAGCCGCCACCTCGACGCGGTCCGTGACCATCTGATCGGCCGCTAGCCCGCCGTACCCCGCGCCCGAGCGGCAGGTCTCGGTCGCGCGTGATCTCGGGCTCGACGGGTTGCGCCGACGAGGGATTGCGGCATTATCTCGGGTTAGGTCGACGCATCCCGGGGACACCGCGCGACCGGAGCGGGGGTACCCAATGTCGCGGCCACACCGTCACCTTCCATCCGTGATCTTGACGTTGGAGGCGCACAAATCGCGTTTGTGCGCCTCCAACGTCAAGATCAGCGAACCAGGGGTACGGCGGTCAGTCGCGCCATGGTCGGTACGCCGGTCGATCGCCGCGGCCACGAGCCTTGCGCTCGTCGGGTTCGGCGTCGTCGGCGCGCCGGCCGCCGCTGCCGGCGCCGACCGACCGGGCGTCGCCGACCGCACCACCGCTGCCCGCCTCGCCACTGCCCGCCTCGCCGCTGCGACGTCAGGGCTCGGTTGGGTGCGGGCCGCGAGCGCGGCCAGCGCAGCCAGCGCGGAGGCCGCTCATGCCCCGGCGACGTTGCTCGCCCCGAGAGCGAACAGCTCCGAAGTTCAGCAGATCGACCATCTGCTGCCGGCCGGTCATCTCGGCGGGCGCAAGCAGGTCGCCGTGCTCGACATCCGTGACACCGCGCCCGGCGCAGCCGAGGGCACGGTCGGGATCACCGCCAGGGCGGGCAGTACCGGTCACGCGTACTGGCACGCCACCTTCACGGGCTCCTACGTCGACGGCGTCGACGTCCTCGTCGAACCGCTCGGCGCCAAGGGGCTCGACGGCGTGCTGGTCGAGCAGTGGACCTCGACTCCGGACCCGGTCTATACCGACGATTTCGACGACGACCTCCAAGTCACCGCGCTGTCCGGCAAGAGCGGATCGGTGCTGTGGACCCAATCGTTCGACGGCATCTACGACACGAACACCTTCTCCGAGAGCGGGGTCGCCTTCAACGTGCAGCCGTTCCGCGACTCGCATCACAAGGCCATCGACTTCCTCGTGCCGTTGCTCACCACACTGGTCAGCCCCGAAGACCAGACCCAGGGCGAGTTGATGTCAGGCGTCGACGGGTCGGTGCAAAGCTTCGCGGGGTCGTTCGCAGTCGACAACAGCTTCCCGACCGAGACGGTCGTGCCGGACCTCAATCGAGACGGCTTCGAGGACGTGGTCGTCGACAGCGAGGGCAGCGACGTGCAGGCGCTGAGCGGCGCGAGCCCGACCGGGGTCCAGCTGTGGAACACGACGATCTCTCCGGACTCCACCACCGAGGTCAGCACGATTCCGGACTACAGCCACCCGCACGTCCCCGACGTCGTACTGGCGTCCTACGCCGGCCCGCTCCACCCGCGCTTCGAGTACACCGTGCTCTCGGGAGCATCGATGGGGCACCTGCTCTGGCAGCGCGAGGCCGACGACATGATGACGATCGGCAAAGTGGGATCGCACAAGACTCCCGCCGTGATGCTCGCGACGATGTCGACCTCGTCCTCGGCATCGAAATACTCCGAGACCTGGCACTACTCCACGATCTCGGCGGCGAACAAGGTGCTCTACGCCAGGCACGTCACCGCCACCATCGACAACCCCGGCACCGCCGCCTACTTCACTCACGCGACGATCGGCGCGATTGGCGACGTGAACGGTGACGGCACCGCCGACGTACACGTGACCATCGACAACGAGCCGGAGTACTCGCTGATCGCCGGCTCGCCGGCGGCGAAGCGGGTCGTACACGTCAAAGACGGGATCATCAGCGGCCGGACCGGCGCATTCCACAGCGTCGTGTTCGACTCTCCGGCCGACGGCAGCCTGCGCAAGGGCAAGCTCGTCGACCTGCTGCAGACCCACGCCGACAAGGGCAAGACCCGGCTTGTCGCCTTCCACGGAAGCACGGGCAAGCGCTACTACTCGCGGCTCGTGCACACCTTGTCGGGTACGGCGTCGGCGTGGTCCGCCGGTGCCCGGCTCACCGGGCACTCGTGCAGCGACATCGCGCTGATCGCGCAGACCGCCCCGCCCGTCGAGGAGATCGCGGGCGGCGGCTGGCGCAACGCAGCGTCGACCCCGCACGGCGAGGCCGCCGTACTCAGCGCCCGAGGCGCCCGGCTCTGGACGGTGACGTACGCGATGAAGCAGGCGACCGGCGGCACGCTGACCGTCTACAAGCGACCGAAGCACTACTGCGTCTGAGCGCTCGGCGCAAGGCAGCGCCTTCGGTGATCTTGACGTTGGAGGCGCACAAACGCGATTTGTGCGCCTCCAACGTCAAGATCACGAAAGGGCGGGCGGCTCAATGCGGGGCGGACTCGATCGCCCAGTGCGAGCCGTGCGGTCCTTCGACCAGCGGCGCCGGGCTGTCGGAGCCGCCGATGATGAACTTGCGACTGCCCGGGTAGTAGTAGCCGACGCCGACGACCGCCTTGGACGAGACGCCGACCGCACTGAGGTAGGTCTTCCGGCCGATGTGCGGTGCAGCGACGACCTTCCACTTCGCGCCGACCAGCCGCTCGACGATCGGGTTCTCGAACGCCGCACCCTGGTCGCGGTAGCCGACGGCCCACACCCGCTTGCCCGCGGCCGCGACATCCTGCAGCACGTTGTTGGTCTTGCTCGGCGACGCGGTGTGCGCGTGCACCCAGGCGTGGCCGTTCCACGACAGCAGGTAGGTCACGAGCCGGCCGCTGGTGAGCACGTTCGAACCGACCGCCCACGCGTGCGACGTACCCGTCGTCGCGATCGCACCCAAAGCCGCGTCCGGGTTCGGGATCGCCATCTCGGTCCACGACGTACCGTTCCAGTGGTACGTCGACGGCGACAGGTCGTCGATCGAGTAGCCGCTCTCCGAGATCGCCCACGCGTTGTGCGCGCCCGAAGACGCCACCGCGACCAGTCCGCTGTCGGACGGCTCGCCGGCGAACGGCACGACCGACCACTTCTTGCCGTTGTAGTGCAGCGAGATCGGCGTCGGCTCGTTCACGGTCGTCGCGCCGCCGGCCCAGATGTCGTGCGTCGACGAGCCACCGATCGCGTTGAGGATGCCGTGCGGGAGACCGGGGATCGCGACTCGATGGAAGGCGCCGCCGGTGGAGTGCAAGAGGTATGGCGCGGCCTTGCGGCCGCTGCCGAGGGTGCCGTCGATCCAGATCGAGTGCGCGGACGGTGCGTAGACCTGCTCGAGGTTCAGCTTCTTCGGCCGCGGCAGGGCGTGCACCGACCAATGACCGCCGCCGACGCGGTGCAGCGCATAGAAATAGGCCTTGCTGATCGACACCGGGTGCGCGGCGAGCGCCCACGCGGACGTCGAGTGCGGCACCACGCTGACCGAGAAGATCTGCGAGTGTTTGAGCGGCGCGGCCGAAGCGGTCGCCGCCGGCGAGGCGGGATGCCGAGTGGCGGCAACGCCGGCGTTCGACACACTCAGCAAGCCGAACGCCACCAGGCCGGAAGCCGCGAGACACGCCCAGCGCGCGTGGATCCGCATATCGCCTCCCCCGTACGACGCTCGCCAGCAGCCTCGCACCTCGCCACGCGGCTGGCAAAGGCTCAGGCGGCGAAGCTGCCCCGCACGCTGGCGAAGCCGGTCACGTCGATGACCGCGCGAAGCACGCCGGACAGGCGCGGCGCGGTACGCCGGAACACCGGGCCGGCGCCGTCGCTCAGCAGGAGCGACGCCATCGCTATGCCGCGCGCGGACACCGGACGCCGGGAGCGCAGCAGCTCGACCAGCTCATCGACCTCGCGTTCGGCGGCGTGCACCTGCGACCGCGACACCGCGACCTCGTGCCGCCTCGGCGGCAGCTGACGATCTGCGCGCAGCAGGACGTCCTCCCAGAAGGTGGCGAGCTCGGCGCGATAACCGTCGCTCATGAGCTCGCGAGCGCGCGCGGCGATCAGCCGACCGCTGTCGGTCGACTCGCCCGCGGCGATCCGCCGGTCGAGGTTGTCGCCACGCAGCCGGACCAGCCCGCGATGCCAGGGACGCACCGGTCGTTCGGTGAGCCCGGCTGCCGAGATGTAGAGCACCCATGTCGCCGTCATAAGGCCACGATGCGCCTTGCGGCGTACCGAAACGAGTGGCAATATTGTCACTATGCGCTCGAAAGATGCCAACGTCGTTGCGGCGCCCCCGAGAACCCTGGCGATCCTGGTCTTCGACGACCTCTCGACGTTCGAGTTCGGCATCGCGCACGCGGTGTTCGGCCATCGCTGCGAGGACCATCGCGGGCCGACGTGGTACGACGCGGTCGTCTGCGCCGCGCAGCGCGGGCCGGTGACGACCGACGCCGGGCTCGTGCTGCATGTGCCGAACGGGTTGCGCGCCCTCGAACGCGCCGACACGATCGTGGTCCTCCCGACCGAGCCGGTTCGGGAAGCACCGGAAGCCGTGCTGCGCGCGTTACGCCGGGCGCACGAGCGCGGCGTGCGGCTGGTGTCGCTGTGCAGCGCCGCGTTCACCCTCGCCGAGGCCGGACTGCTCGACGGTCGTCGGGTGACCACGCACTGGGCCGAGTGCGAGCAGCTGAAGCGGTCCTTCCCGCGCCTCGACGTCGACCCGAAGGTCCTCTACACCGACGACGGCGACATCCTCACCTCCGCCGGCAGCGCGGCCGGCATCGACCTGTGCCTGTCCGTGGTCCGGCAGGACTTCGGCGCCGAGGTTGCGAGCCACATCGCGCGCGACCTCGTCGTACCTCCGCATCGAGAAGGCGGGCAGGCGCAGTACATCGAAGCGCCGATGCCGCGCCCGCACCTCGACGATCCGTTCCAGCAGACCCTGGCCTGGATGGAGGCGAACCTCGACCAGCAGGTGACGATCGACGACCTGGCTCGGCGGTCGGCGATGAGCCGGCGCACGTTCATCCGGCGGTTCACCGCGACGGTGGGCGTGACGCCGTACCAGTGGCTGCTGCGCCGCCGGCTGCACTTCGCGCAACGGCTGCTCGAGACCACCGACCTGACCGTCGACTCGGTCGCCGAGCGCAGCGGCTTCGTCAGCGCGGTCAACCTGCGCAAGCACTTCTCCCGCGTGCTGCACACCTCGCCGCACGCCTACCGCCGCACCTTCGCCGCCTAAGCGCCGACCGTCTGACGTGCTGCCCGACTGGCCGTCCCCGGCTGGCCAAGCGGCTCAGCCACGGTGGGGGTGCGACAGCGCAGGCTGGAGCCGATCGCGCTGCCCGGGATACCGCCACTGGTATACCGCCTGCGCGGCCACGGACACCGTCGCCCTGCCGTTGCGAAGGTGGGCCGTCGCGACGCGTTGCCAGCCATGCGAACCGACCCGGCGCCACAGCTGGATCCGGCCGCTCCCGACCCGATGATGCGTGGTCGTGTCCTTGACGAACGCGGTGATCTCGTCGCGCGATCCCGCGCCGCGCGCCGAGATCCCGATCGTCGTCGCATCCAGCCTGATGACGGCCGGGACCGACAAGTCACCCAGGGAGTCGCGCGCATAGACCGTGACCGTCACAGGTTGACCGAGGTGCCTGTCCACGAGCGTCGCGGAGTGGCCCGCCCGCACGCGAGTCGTGCAGCTCTGCGCCGCCGCCGAGCGGCCCGGGGTGAGGCACACCAGCGCTCTGCTCGCACGCTTGGGCAAGCTCCAGTGCACCTTCACATGTGCCACGCCTTTGCCGGTAAGAGACGGTACGACGCTCAGATGCCGGACTCTCGACAGGACCCCGGCAAGCGCCGGCTTGGTGTACTCATAGCGCGACCGCGACATCGGGGTCGACGTCCCATGCGCTGTCGTGACGGTCACGCTCGCGCGGCCGGCCGCAGAGGCTGCCGGGACGAGAGCCGTGAGCCTCGATGGGCCCTTCACCCGCACATCGGTCGCGGGCAGTCCACCGACCGCGACGGTTGCCGTGCTCTCGAAGTGCGAGCCGCGGACGGTGATCGTCGTACCGCCGGTGATCGGACCGTGCGCCGGGCCGATGTGGGTGACCTTCGGACGCCGCGAGTCCTTCGGCGCCTTCAGCCAGTCGAACTTCGAGGCCGAGGTCTTGCTGCTGGTGCCACCGGACGAGGTGACGGTGACGTGGGTCGAGCCGCTGCCGGCCGGCGCAGTAACGTCGATCGCGTACGGCGACAACACGTGGATCCCGCTCGCCTTGGCCTTGCCGAAGTGGACGGCGGTGACGTGAGTCAACCCGGTGCCGTCGATCTGGATCACGTAACCGCCGGTACCTAGCGCAGACGAAGGCGAGAGCGCAGTCACGGTCGGCTTCGGCACCTCGGCGTGCGCGCACTGAAGCGTGAGCAGCAAGCCGACCGCCGGGGGCGGCAGGGTGAACGGCGTGGTAGCCACGCTCTTCTGCCCGCCGTGACCCGGCGCGTGGCAGCCACTTGCGCTCGCGGTGATGCGATAGGTCCCCGCGATCGCATCCCAGTCGAACCCGCCGGCCGATGTCGTTTGCTCCGGGTTGGTCGCGGGGTCGATGTAGTCCGCGCTCGCGGGTGTCTTCGCATAGTGCCCGCTGCTGCGGTCGTAGCTCTGTAACGTTGCGGTCGCACCGGCGATCGGGTTGCCGGCGGTGTCGACCACAGTGCCGCTCGGGTCGATCTTGAACGTCCAGTCGGTGAGGAAGCCGTAGATGAAGGCGGCAACGATCAACGCCGCGACCACGGCGTCGATCCCGGGCACGGCGAGGCCGGCCAGCGCGAGCGTCCCCGCCCCGCCGATGATGGAGCCGGTGACCACCTGCGTCTGGATGTCACCCATCGGGCCGTAACTGCTCACGGCTTGGTTGACGTAGCCGCACATCTGCCCAAATGCAATACCCGTCTCCTGCTCGGCTTGCAGCGACTGCGAGCAGTCCAACCCGCCACCGCTGTCGTCCCCGTCGTCGGCGGATCGCATGTGGCCGCGAGCAGCGGGTGTGACATCCGAGGACGTCGAGGCGCCCGATGCGCCGACCGCGTCGACGGCCTCGACGTACTGCCGGAGGCCGTCGGCACCGGTTCCTTCGACGATGCCCGACGTCCCGGCCGGACCTCCGAGAAGCGGAACGCACTGTTGTTGCTCGGCGCGGTGACCGACTCGTTGTTGACGACCTGCACCTGCACAGTGCCGACACCTTCCGGCGAGGTCGCCTGGATCTCGGTGGAGTTGACGACGCTGAACGATGCCGCTGGCACGACGCCGAAGATCACGCCGCCCACGTGCGTGAAGCCAGACCCGTGAATGGTGACGGAGGTGCCGCCGGCCGCCGGGCCCGACGTCATGTCGAGCGAGCTGACACCGACGTACCCGTAGCTGCCGACGGTCTCCGTCCCGCCGCCGGACTTGGTCACTGTCACGGTCACGGAGCCGGTTCCCGCCGGCGCGACCGCATCGATCAAGTCGTCACCCAGCACGGTGTACGACGTCGCCCGGGTGCTGCCGAAATGCACGGCAGTGGCACCGCTGAACCCGCTGCCGGTCACGAGAACGTACGTGCCGCCGGTGGGCGAGCCGCCATCGGGCGCGAGGTGGGTTGCCTCGGGGCAGGTCACGAACTGCTGCACTCCACCGTCGCCGTGCAACGGCGCTAGCGCGGGGATGTGCGAGACGTACGTGCCCGACCCGGAGGGGTCCTCCGGCATCGGGAACGCCTCGGTCTCGGGCTGTCCGGTTGCGGTGTTGGTCGCACCGACCAGGAGATCGCCGAACCCACCGCTGCAACCGGTCGTCGAGTAGGTGCTCGGCTCGCCCCAGTTGATCGTCGGCACCTCGTTCTGCTCGACGTTGCCGGCGGCCGTGGTCAACATGCTGCCGCTCGGTGGCAGAGTCGCGGTGAAGTCCGCCGCGGTGACCGTGACGTGCTGGTCGATCTTGATCGGGCCGACGGTGCGAGGCGCCAGGCCGTCCGAGTCGGACGGCGGGAAGGCGGTCACGCCGTACGTGTCACCGCGCGACACGGTTTCCGCGAAGTCGCCCGCCTGCGAGGACTGGCCGGCGTCGCGACAGGCTGAGGGCTGGGCCCCCGACGTCGCATGGCAGACCTGCACCGGCGCGCCCGCGACCGCGGTGTTGCTCTGCCGCACCGTTCCGAGCAGCAGGTCGGGACCGCCGGAGTGCTCGTCGAAGACGGCCGAGATGTCGCCGTTCTGCGCCGGGATGACGACGTCGTGCCCACCGTGCCCGGTCAGGGCCGCCAATGCGATGCCGTTGGGTGACGCCAGAGAGTCGACCGGCGTGATCACCCCCGGATAGAAGGTGCCGTCGCCCTTGCCGATGTTGACCTCGACGTAGCTGCCGCCGGCGAAGAAGTTGCCGACCGCCGTCACCAGGTCCGGGATGCCGTCGCCGTTGACGTCGGTCACAACGGTGCCGTAGTTGCAGTCGGTCCCGATCCCCTTGCCTCCGGTGAACGTTCCATGCCCGTTGCCGAGGTAGATCAGGACGTCGCCGTCCCCGACGCCGAAGCAGCCACCTTCGAGATCGACAGCGTAGTCGAGGTGGCCATCGCCATTGAAGTCGCCGGTGACGATCGCGGCCGGATCCTGATAGGTGTCGCCGACCTCCATCGTGTCGGCCGTCGGGAAGGCGCCGTGCCCGTTGTTCGCCAGGTAGGTGACGTACGTCCCACCGGCCGATCCGGTGCCGCCGTCGGCGACGACGACATCGAGCCGGCCGTTGCCCTGGAAGTCACCGAGCGCCAGACCCTGCGGCGCCGGGTAGTCGCTCGTCAGCCCGTTGCTGTAGGTCTTCGCCGTACCGAACGTGCCGTTGCCCTTGCCGGCGAGCACCGAGATCTGCTCCGTGGTCTGGTCGGAGGTCACGATGTCCGGGCGCCCGTCGCCGGTCACATCGCCGACAGCGAGCCCCCACGGCTTGCCACCGGTGGAGTAGAAGACCGGTGCGTCGAAGGTGCCGTTGCCCTTGTTCAGCAGTACGGCGACGTTTCCCGAGGAGTCGTCGGCAGTGACGATGTCGGGATGGCCGTCGCCGTTCACGTCGGCGACGACCAGCGTCGTGACGTTACCGTCGACGGAGTACGTCCTCGAGTTGCCGAACCTGCCGTTGCCCAGGTTGAGCTCTACCTCGACCTTGCCTGCGCTGTCGCCGCTGACGATGTCGGGCCGCCCGTCACCGTTGAGATCCTTGCTCGCGACCGTCGTACTCGAGCCGTTAGCGTCCTTGTTCAGAACAAGCGCTTGCGAGTAGGTCGGAGTCTTAGCGGACGCGGCCGTCTTTGTGATTGCCTCGCCCTGCGCCTGCGCCATGAGTACGGCGACGGCCGCGATGATCGCGACGACGAGTGGTGACCGCCGGCCGAATCGGCGGAGTGGATGCGACAACGTGAGCGACGGATCGGTCATGCGCGCCTCCCGAGCGCCCCCGGCGCGCGCAGCCTAGCGGCAGCACATTCGGTATTCAGCGAATTCACAGAATCCGCTTTCCTGGCTCGGGTCGAAGCGCCACCTAGCCGACTCTGCGGCCGCTGGCGCGGAAAGCATCACCAATTCGCGCGAATCGATCGGCCCTTCGGCGCTCTGGCCCCCGCGTTAATGACCTTCGACCCGGGGCAGGGTGGATGAGGGCGCTTGGGCGTGGGTGCATACGTTCGAGTGATGACGCCGCTGGAGGCCAGACGATGACAGAGCACAAATCGATGAACTCGATCATTCACGACGCATTCCGCCGTGACCTGCGGCGCTTCGACGTTGCGCTGGCGGATCCGGGCGCGGCCAACCCGCAGCGGGCCGACCAGCTGTCGGTCGCGTGGGACAACTTCGCCAAGCAGCTGCACGACCACCACGAGGACGAGGAGAACATCTTCTGGCCGGCGGTCCGGTCGCTCGGTGTCGATACGACGCTTGCCGGCGAGCTCGAGAGCGAGCATGCGCAGATGCTGACCGCGCTGGACAAGGCAACTGCCGCGATGCAGTCCTACCGGACCTTTCCCTCCGCCGACTCGGCGGGCGGCGCGCGCATCTCGGTCGGTGAGCTTGCCGCCGTACTGACCAGCCACCTCGACCACGAGGAGGCCGACCTCGACCCGTTCGCCGCGGAGCACGAAGACTCGTCGCAGATGAAGAACGCGCAGAAGGCCGTGCGCCGGGCGCATCGCGGCAACACGGGCACCTTCTTCGCCTGGCTGCTCGACGGCGCGAGCGATGCCGATGCCCGCGGGCTGCGCGAGACGATCCCGCCGCCGGTGCTGGCGATGATCGTCCGGATCGGCGGCCGCAACTATCGCCGTACGATCGCCCCGACCTGGCGCGGCCTCGACACCCGCGTGGCGTAACCCAGCCGATCGGCCCCTAGCCGCGTCGCACGCATGGCCCATCGGTGGTGCTGTGGCCCCACGCATGGCCCATCGGTGGGGCTATGGCACCACGTATGGGCCATGCGTGGGGGTTGTACGTCTCTCGAGTGGAGCAACCGCAGTCCCCTGACCCACCCTCACCGTCGATCGAGACCAACACCAGGTAGTGCGTCGTGCGCCTTGCCCTGTCCCCGGTACGCCGTACTGGGCTGCCCTGTGGGTCCGGAGTTGAACCGATTGCGCTGCCCATCGCGCGCCAGGTTGCGCCGTGAGTTAACCGCCGGCGCAAGAGCGGTTCGGTGTTCACTTCTCGATCGACGGCTACCGACTCATGCGGTTGCCTTCACTCAGTCGACGAGATCCGCCTGCCAGTTGGCCCGCTGGATCTTGACGTCGAGCTCGCGGTGCTCGCGAGCCAGCTCGTCGACCGCCGTACGCAGCTCGCGGACCGGGAGCGCCGGAAGCGTGCGCAGCTCGGAACGAAGCTGCCGGAACCCGCCGGAGCTCGACTCGCGCCCGGACGCCGCGTCGGCGGCGCGGCTCCAGAACGCGTGCCGCAGCCGGAGCACGTCGCGACGCGCGAGCGCGTCGGTGAGCGTCATGCCGTCCTCGACCGTCGCGGTCGCGTTGGTGCGGTTGACCCGGCGGATCAGGTCCTCGAGTTGGTCGAGCACCCGGCCGGCCTCCGCGAGCAGCGCGTTGGCGTCCTCGGTCGGCTCCTCACCCTCCTGGTAGCGGGCGTTCGTCTGCACCCGCGCACGCAGCTGCTCGACGCGCTTGACCGCGTCGGACCGCAGCGCGAGTGCCTCTGCCAGCTTCATGGCTGTCACCTCCCTTCAAAGAAAATCAGCCGCCGGAGTATGGCAACGCGCTCGTCGGCACGCACGCCAATTTCCGCGCTTTCACGGCTCGGCGGCCTGCCACCTTCCGGCGCGGGCTGCCATGAGCCTCGCTACGGCATCTGGGTGGTATCGACCGGTTCGGCTATAGCAGAGCGATTCAGTGCCCGACATGGACGTATGTCCGGATACCAGGTGAACCCGTGGAAGAGGTACGGCAAGGATCGGCTCTATGTGAACGGGCCGGACGGCAGCCAGATCGGTTGGGTTGATCTCCAGACCAACACGCGCAGGGTCAACAACCCGGCGAACGAAGCGGCGTTCGACGCAGCCATCCGTGGCTGGTTCGCCGACACCGCGCCTCCGGCCTGGCACGACCTCGCACTGAACCGTCCCGGCGTGGGAGCGCGGGAGCGTGCTCTGCTGGAGGAGGCGGCGCTGAACCGCTCGAAGGTCGCCACCTTCGTAGCGCGTGTGACCGACCAGAAGACGGTGGAGCGAAACTGGCGGGTGGGGGCCAGAGGCGAGGAGACCGTTGGCACGCGGCTAGAACGACTGCGGCCCGGTGGGTGGCATGTCCTGCACTCGATTCCGGTCGGCTCGAACAGCTGCGACATCGACCACGTCCTGATCGGTCCCGGCGGCGTGATCACGGTCAATACGAAGAACCATCCCGGGCACCGGATCTGGGTTGCGTCGCGCTCAATCCGGATCGACGGCCACCCGACGGACTACCTCTACAAGTCGCGGCGTGAGGCCGAGCGTGCGGAGAAACTGCTCTTCGCTGTCACAGGTCTCCCGGTGCCGGTGACACCGGCACTGGTTTTTGCGTACGGCGAGATGCACGTCAAGCAACGACCACCGGACGTTCTCGTCATGGGCAGCCTGAACGTGCCCACCGATTTCAGACGACGGCCAGCGACGCTCAACCCGAAGGAGGTCGCCGTACTCTTCGACGCAGCACGGCGCTGCACGACGTGGACCAGGGCCTGTCGGTGCGACTAGCCCGGCAGACGGTCGCGCAGCGCAACTATGTAGCGCGTTCGGCGATCTGTGGTCGCCTCGCCTTAGCGTGACATCGGTCGTCCTGCAGACGTCCGCAAGCCACGGGCTCCGGTTGTCGTGACCGCCTAACGCAGAAGCTGGCCGCCAGCTGAGACTGCAGCCAGACTCAGGGCGACGGCAAGGCCGGCCCACAAACCTGAGACTGCGATGCGCAAGCGCGCCCAGTGACGCACGGGCGCCGCGGCGCACGCCGTGGCGCACACTGCGATTGCCCACGCCCAAAGCGGAAGGGGAAGGCTCGTACCTCCTGCAGCACCTAGGAACCCGACTAACCCAGCCAGGGTGCCGACGAGCACGCGCGCTCCCAGACCTGCGATCGAGGGGGGCATTGGCCGCGCCGCTCGCTCTTCACGGTCACGGCCCACGAGGTGATCGCTGAGCACCCGCCAGACCGCATCAATCTGATCAGGCGTCAGCGTTCGGACGAGCATGCCGAAACCCTCTAGTCGAGATCGGAGCTGCGACCCGGCAACGACATCGGACGTACCAAGTTGAGCGGTCAGTTCCTCCGCTCCAGGGCCCCACAGTGCAACGACGGCGTGTGGCGCGGGCAACCCAAGCCGTTTGTACGGCTCCCACAGCGCGAGCTTCTTGGCGACGCCCACTGCTTCGACCCTGGCCGTCTCAAGGCGCCGTACATCGATGCGACCACGTTTCCAATCGCTCGCTGACCATTTCGTTTCGACGACGAAGACTCCGGCGGCTCCGACGAGCAAATGGTCAACATCACCACCATCGAGACCAAAGTGGTTGACGAGACGTGCGCCCTTTATGCGCCGCAGCTCAGCGGCCGTTCGCTGCTCGGCAACCTCCCCCATGTAGCGAGGCCCGACGCCAGAGTCGAGGACGATCCACATCATGATTGCGGACGCCGTGGCTGTGACACCCGCGCCAACGAGAAGGCCGCGAACGAGCGGGTCACGAGCGACAGCGGCCGCTGCTCCCACCGCAAGGAAAGGCGGCCATGACGCCCGAGCAAGAGACGGCCAGTACTCGCGAAGGTATGACCGCGTCTCTCGGCGGTAGCGCCAACGTGAATAGCGACCTGCTCTCGCGTCTGACGCGAGTGCAGATCTCCGGCGGCGGCTCGAAATCGCTGCAAGCGCCAACAGTGCTTCTCCTATCGGTCGACCCAACGCAGCGGCGGAACCTGATAGGGGCACCCGCTCCTTCAGACCGCCCTCTGGTCATCGGCTTGCGCGAGCCTGGTGTTGAGCCGCGCCGACCCGTGAGGAGATGGGCAGCGACTCAGAAGGTATCGGTGCCGCCAGTGCTCCGATCCAACCAACGGTCGCGGCTCGGCCTAGGGCTCGGAGTGTTGCCGCACCGAACCTTGGCTAGCTTCCGCGCCGAGCACCGCCGACGAGCGCCGCGACGAAGATGAGCAATCCCACAACGCCGAGCACCGTGCCCGCGATAGCCAGGCCCCGCCCGCGTTTCTTGTCTCCGGCGTTCCGGAACTGACTGAGGGCCACGAAGCCAAAGACCGTACCAAGAAGAGAACCGATCCAGAACAGCCACAGCAGCGACAATACGAACGACGCCACCGCAAACCCGTTGACCCCGAACACGCCCACGCCCGCCACGTCGTCAACTGCGACCTGTGGGGGAGCCGCGACGTGCATGGACCACTGAACCGCCTCGGTCCATTGAACGCCGTCCCACCATCTCAACTGGCGAGGGTCGCACGGATCCGGGTACCACGCGGGAGGGGCCTGCCAAGTGGCGTTGGGCGCGCGGGTCGCATGCGCTGGTGCCGACGGCGGCGGTGACTGGAGCTTGCGATTCCACTCAGCCCATCGCCTCTTCTGCGCGCGGGTCCGACGACCGGCCGGCGTACCTCGGCCTGGTTGCTCATCTCGCGGGTTCGGGGTTCGTGATGGTGCTTCGGGTCCCGGACCGCCGATGGACGTGGTCATCTGGCTGTTTCCTTTCCGCACGCACCATGTGAATCGGCAACTCTGCGGTCGGTCTTGACATCCCCTGGGGCACGGCGTGATGCCGCCGCATTTGGCCCCGCCGTCGAGCAGCCGGCTGCGCACTGATTCGCCTAAGACGCGAAGGTCTTGCGGATCTCCTTCATGAGCGAGAGCAGCTGCAGGTCATCGGTGGGACTCGACACGAGCTCCGGCACAGGGGGTGGCAGGGGTTGCGTGCCTCGGCACGCGACATCACGCAACGGCGGCAGCGAAGGCCATATAGAGGTCCGCGGGGAGGGCGTGTTCAAGGCGCCAGGTGAACGAGATCGGCCGCTCGCCTTGGTGACTAACGTATGTCGCGGGTCCAAGGCACCAGAAGGCGCGTTCGTTCGAGTTCAGTCGGGCGAACAGGAGGATGCGAGTGCCCCGGGCGCGGTGATGTATGTAGCGCTGGCCCACCTCCCCTGCTTCCGATGTCGTCGACTGGCTCTCCCAATGAATGAGATCCCGGCTAATCGCGTAGTCCCTATAGCGCGTGGATGGCGAGAAGCCACCACTGCTCTTGTCCAACGTGAAGGCAAACAGGTCTGTCCTGTTGTCTTCATCCCAGAGCACGCCGGTCTGCCAGGTCATAGGCTTGAGTCCGTCGCCGTAGCCGAGCGCCGAGAGAACCTCGACCCGGGTGTAGCGCGCGTGCACCTGCAACGGCACTGCTCCGGCGGGCTCGAGAGCCGTGGTGACATGTGTGATCCGGTCTTCCAGGACGGAAAGCAGCTCGCCGAGTTCGCTCCGCACGACGGGATTGGCCCACAGTTGCGCAGCACCTGCCGCGATCGGCGAGGACTTTGGCAGCGTCGTGACTGAAGCCAGCAGCATGCGAAAGAGGCGGCGCTCCCGCAGTGATAGGTCGGTCAGGTCAGGCGGTATTGGGCTTGCAGCCAAACGTTGGTACGTGCGAATCCGTTCGTTGTCATCGACATGAGCAAGTCGTCCCACCGCACGCAGCATGGCCAACTCCTCCGGCGTCTTCACACCACGCTCGAAGCCGGCTGCCCGCCTTATTTCGCCCCAGCTGTGACCGTTGTCGTAGACGTCCTCGAGGTCGAGCCCGGACTCCTCGATGTACCGGGAGAGGCTGACATCGCCTATCGCCCTGAGCTCCTCGCATTTCTCCCGCCATCTGCTCGGGATGGACTCTCTAATACTCTTGAGGACGACGTCGCGCGCAACCCGATCGAGAGTTATCTGACAACCCGCGGGCAAGAACGGGAATCCGGACTCGACCTGTTGCACGAGCGAACGGCGCGAGCCGCCGACCAGCGCAATGTAGCGACGGTCATAGCGAAACTCCTTGTGGTGAAGCGAGACGAAGTCGAGGACAGTACAGACAGGCTTGTCGATCGCCTTGCGCAGACCGCGACCGAGCTGCTGGAGGAACAACGTTGCACTGTCGGTCGGCCGAAGCATCAGCAAGGTGTCAATGGTGGGCAGGTCGACGCCTTCGTTGAAGAGGTCAACGGTGAAGACCACCGCTACACGGCCATCTCGGAGGTCTATCAGTGCCTTACGACGCTCCTCAGTCGAGGACTGTCCGGAGATCGCAACAGCCGGAATCCCCGCCGCGTTGAACCGATCTGCCATGAAGGTCGCATGACCAACGCCGACGCAGAACCCTAGAGCCCGCATACGCTTGGGGTCTGCCACGGTCGAATCGACCTGCGCGATCACTCGGTTAGCCCACACATCATCGGCTGTCAGGAGGTTGGACAGCTCCGAGGCGTCATAACCCTGTCCCCTGCGCCATGTCACGTGGCTGAGATCCGCACCATCGAATGCGCCGAAATAGTCGAACGGACACAGATGCTGTTGATCGATCGCGTCCCAGAGCCGCAGCTCGGCGGCGATCCGGCCGTCGAAGAAACTCAGAACGTCCAAACCGTCAGCACGTTCCGGGGTCGCGGTCAAGCCTAGAAGCTGCTTCGGCTGCAAGTGTCGAAGCAGCGTCTGGTACGACTGAGCCGCCGCATGGTGGAACTCGTCAACGATCACCACATCGAAGTGGTCGGGTGGCAGGTGCGCGAGGCCAGCTGCGTGAAGGCTCTGGATTGACGCAAACACGTGCTCAAAGCGCTCTGGGCGATCGCCACCGACCCAACGCTCGCCGAAACTTGCATCGCGTAGCGCGAGCGCGAAGGTCGCGCGGCTTTGCCCGAGGATCTCATCGCGATGGGCAACGAACAGCAGCCGTGCCCTCGGCATTCTGCGGCGTAGCCGCGCGTAGTCCACTGCCGCCATAACCGTCTTTCCAGTACCGGTCGCTGCAACCACGAGGTTTCGGTGGTGCCCGCGGGATCGGGCGAGCTCAAGTTGCTCGAGCAGCTGCTCTTGGAACGGTCGGAGAACCAGCTCGACACCCGGAAGCGGGAGTGCACCCTGCTTTTCGAGCCTCGTACGTCCTAGAAACTCGTCCCGGTCGTACGGGACAAAGTCCCCGTTCTGCCAGTAGCTATCGAAGACAGCCGTCATCTTCTCCACAACGTCCGGATTCCGGGCGCCGGAAACCCGCACGTTCCACTCGAGACCTGTCTGTTGCGCGGCGAAGGTCAGGTTGGAGGAGCCGATGTACGCGGTTGAATAGCCGCTCGCGCGATGAAATAACCACGCCTTCGCGTGCAGCCGCGTCAACGATGTGTCGTAAGAGACCTTCACCTCCGCGCCAAGCGCCGTGAGCGCGTCCAAGGCGCGAGGCTCGGTTGAGTTGGTGTACGTCGTTGTCAGCAGCCGCACGCGCCGACCCTGCTCCAGAGCCTCCCGAAGGGCATCGAGCATTGTTCGGATACCGCTCCAACGGACGAACGCAACAAGTGCATCGATTCGGTTCGCCGACCTGCACTCTGCAACCAACTCACGAGCGACCTGCGGCTCGCCGTGCGAGTTGGTCAGGATGGTTGTGTCAAGCAACGGTGTAAGAGGTCGCTCCAGGTGGGTTGCTGAGCCATCAGGTTTCAGGCGAGCAACTTCACCGAGAACCTCACCCTTCCCAACGAGCTGATCCAGCGGTCCCCCAAACTCACCCTCCGATCGCTCAGCGAGACGAACGAGGACGTCGCTCACGAGCTCGGTAGCGGCCGCCACTCGCTCTTCCTCGGCCAGCGCGTCGATGGCGTCTCGTATGAGGCCCGCGACGTGCCGCGCGAGCCGGTCGGCAGCGTCTGAGGAGCGAAGATCACCGACGACGGCAGCGAGCATCGGATCCAGGTCGGATAGGAGTCGCTTGAGCCGTCCAGTGATGAGCGTCTCGTAAACGCCTGGCTCGAGCCCTGACACGGCAGCCAGCCTCTCCTATCTCGTGAGATGTCACTGTGAATTCGGGCGTCGTCAGCCGAGAGCTGAGCAAGTCACGCCGATACCTAGGCGATCTCCTGTACGGGACGGCTACGACGCAAGGAACTTCTCGTCAAGATGCCATTCCAGGTACTCACGTCCTGGTCGGTCTACGCGACGGTCGGGCAGTTCTATGTGCCGCCCTGAACGCGCGTAGAACTGCTCGCCGTTGCCGAACTCGCTTCGCAGCCGAGGGCTCACTAGTAGCCGGTGTTTCAGGTCAACGCCGAGATAGCCAGCGTCAAACAGGGTGTGCGCGTCGGAGCGCAACAGGAGGCCATTGTCGAGTCGATGCTCCCCACCGGACGAGACCGGTCTGATGTGGGCCGCCTGCAGCACCGGACGGATGCGGTCGCCTGTGATCGCGCACCGCCGGTGGTAGGCGCCCGCGACTACGGCCTGGAAGGCCTGCTGTCCGAGCCGTCGGGGTGCTAGCCGAGGATCGCCGAACACTGGTCCGGGCAGCCGCCACGCCAGCTCGAGGTCACCATCAAGATCGTGCCCAAGCAGCCTGCGTAGCGCCTCGTCGAAGTAGGACGCTGCCGGCTCCTCAGCGAGTGGATAGGACTTGCCCTGGACGACGTTACGGGCGAGCCCGGGTGGTGACTCCATCTCGAGCCCCGGTGGGTAGAACATCACGTCCCGAACGAAGATCGACCCGATCAGTGGGTCCTCATCCGGCGCGATTGCAGTGCTCCGATACTGGCTTATCCTCTGTCGCATCGTCGTAATGTCTCCTGCGCCGTTCGCCTCTCCGAGCAAGTTCCATGCATCCGATAGTGGCAGTACGGCGAATCCGCTGAAGAATCCACCGCCGACAACGCGGTTGTGTGGATGGTGCGTCTTGAAGAAGAACGGCTCCCCCGTTTCAAGGATTCGAAAGGAGCGTCCGCCACTCGGCTGCCAGAAGTTCACTTCTGTGATGTGCGGCCGCGCGGCGAGGAAGCTGTACCAGTCGGCGTCGGTGACTCCGACATACGCCCTCACCAGCCGCCTCCAGCGCGCCTGTAGCCCGGCTAACCCGCACGGACCTCGTGCGGCGAATGGTGCCGCGTCAGCGAACTTTCGACAAGGCCGGGCTCGACGGGAGGTAAGTGAGCTACTCGCCTCGAAGGTCGAAAGCGGTAATGACCAGATCCGTGGTTCGCTCGTCTCGCACCGTGCACACCGACACCTGAGAGGCGAACAGGCCACGTTCCGTGACGGCTGAGTCGAGTTCGCGGGTCACTAACCAGCGCACTGGCACGGCGTACTCAGTTTGATCCTCATCGTCGGGCATTGCGCGTTCGCGGACAGGGCTCGGCAACCTCCGCCGGTCTACAACCCTGACCTCTACGCCGGCGTCAGACACCTCTAGATCGCGCAGTCTGTGGCCGTTCCGATAACCTCGCCGACTCCGACGTCATCGGCAGCGCCTACATAGGCGAAGATTCGCTTGCCCGCGACCGGGTTGCGGAGAGGTTACGAGTACCAGGGCCCGCCACCCGCGATGAACGGTTGGGCGGGATTGAACACGTCGGGAAGCGGCACATCGAAGGCCTGCCTCGGTCATCTTCCAGATCGCCATCTGTGCGGCCAGTTGTTATGCATATCGCCTCGAAGTCGATCAGCGCAGGACGTATAGACCGTGATCGACGCGACTCAGGGGCGCCCCAAGTTCGGGCTGAGGTCCTCCAGGAGCATTCCTGATCATCCCTTGGAACGTGGGATCGAGGCTCGGGCGCCGCCGCTCGGGGTAGCGCTGCCAGATGCGTCGAAATACCTCTATCCGGCTAAATGGCGTGTGCCCCTCGCCGGTTAGCAAGAGGGCTGCCCTCTGGATCAGTTCCGCGTTGGAAGGGCTCGTCATGATCTCCTCCTCAGGCTCAAGTCCGAGCATGAGTGAAGACACCGGTGGGTTGTCTGGTAACAGTCGGTGACTAATTCGTAGATAGTCCGGCAGCGCATGATGCCACGTCGCGGATATATTGCCGGCACGCCATCCCGGGGGTTCTCATGAGCGCTCACCAGCACGCGCCTCGGCTGCGTCGCGTCGGCGTGCCCAGTGCTGCCGCGCTTGTCGTCGTTGCCGGTGCGCTTACCGTGTCGGCGGCGCCTGCGGCGCAGGCTCGGTTGGCCGGGCCCGCGCCTGCCGCGGAAAAGTTGCCGGCGTACGGGACGCTTTGGATCAGTTCTCCCTCTGACCAGAGCATCTTGGAGTTCTCGCCTCCGGGCAGCAACCGGTTCCCCAATCCGATCGCCACGATCGAGGGCGCCGACACCACACTGAACGGCGTGAGCGGCATGGCCATGGACCACCAGGGCCGGCTCTGGGTCGCCAACCAATCCGCCAACTCGATCGTAGTCTTCGCCGCGAACGCCAACGGCGACGCCAAGCCGGTCGTGACCATCTCGGGCGCCGACACCCACCTGAACTCCCCGGTCGACGTTGCGCTCACCCAGAAGGGCAACATCTGGGCGGTCAACACCGGCGACAACTCGCTGGTCGAGTATGCCGCCGGCTCGCATGGCGACGCCAAGCCCCTACGCAGGATCGCCGGCAGCAACACGCTGCTCGCCAAGCTGACCGGCGTCGCGGTCAGCCCCGACGGGAAACGAGTCTGGGTCAGCGAGACCCGCATCATCAAGGACGGCCCGTCGCTGGACGAGTACTCCGGCTCCGCGCACGGCAACGTCAAGCCGATCGCCGTCATCACCGGCTCCAAGACCGGGCTGGACCAACCCAACGGCGTCGTCGTCGGCGTCGCGGGCACCGACCCGATCGCCGTCAACGCTGCCACCGACGAGAAGTCCGCGGTCGTGCGGTTCGCGCCCGGTGCTCATGGCAACGCGAAGGGAACCGTGGTCAGCGGAGAAAACACCGGGCTCGAGGAATCTCAGCTACCAGGACTCGACGCGGTCGGGAACATCTGGGTGCCGAACCCCGAGAACAGCGAGGTCGTGCGGTTCGGGCCGACACAGCACGGCAACGTCGCCCCGCAGAAGCTGTTCCTGGGGACCGACCTCAACAATCCGGGCAGCCTTGCGGTGTTCATCGTGCCCCCGAGCGCACCGCGGGCGATGCATGCAAAGGCCACCTCGAAGAAGCTCCACCTCACCTGGTCCGCTCCCAAGGTGAAGGGTGGCGGCATCCTCGGCTATGAGGTCCGCGACCGCAAGAAAGGCGGCCACTGGAAGGTCGTCAAGACCACCGCCAAGCCGTCGTACACGAAGTCCCACCCGCACACGGGCTTCTCGTACGACGTCATCGCGTTCAACGAGGCCGGCTACTCCACGGCGAGCTCGTCGCTCAAGGTAAAGGTCTAAGCCACAAGCAGCGCGACGAGCCGGGCGGCCGCCGGGCACCGGTCCGACGGTTCACAGCTCCAGAACCGGTGCATCCGCGCTACGCAGCTGCGCTCGAGTCTGGCCAGCGCACTGACCGCTCAGGCAGATCGCCGATATATTCAGTGCGCCGGGGGCCAGGGAGTCCTTGTGCTCAGAAGTCTGTCCCCGTCGCTTCGTTCTCGTCTCATTCCAAGCTCAGGCGCAGCGGTGGCCGTCCTGATCGGCGCACTGGCAGTCGCATCCGCTCCCGCTGCGCATGCGCGACCGGCTCGACCTCAGAAGGCCGCGAGGCTGCCTGCGTACGGGACGCTCTGGATCACCGCGACGTTCCTCGGCAGCATCTCGCGGTACGCACCGCCGACCGCCAACATCTCGCAGACCGCGGTCGCCACCATCAGCGGCTCGAACACCACGCTCGACGACCCGAACGGTCTGGCGATCGATCATCAGGGGCGGCTCTGGGTCGCGAACTCCTCAGCCAACTCAATCGTGGTCTTTGCCGCGAACGCCAACGGCAACGCGACGCCGGTCATCACGATCGCCGGCTCCAAGACCGGGTTGAACCAGCCGATCGCGGTGGCGCTGACCCAGCGAGGTGACGTGTGGGTAGCAAATGACGGCGTGAACACGATCGTCGAATTCAGCGCCGGCGCGCAGGGCAACGTCGCCCCGATCCGCACGATCGCCGGCAGCAACACCGCCCTCTCGGACCTGTCCGGAATCGCTGTCAGCCCAGAGGGGACACGCGTCTGGGTCAGCGAGTACCGCAGCCGGAGCCAGACCCCTTCACTAAACGAGTACGCCGGCTCCGCCCACGGGGACGCCAAACCGCTCGTGCAGATCTCCGGGCCCGACACCAAGCTGAACGACCCCAACGGGATCACGGTCGGCGTTGACGGCAACGATCCGACCACGGTCAACTACGTCGCGGGCAGTTCCGGCCTTCTGCGGTTCGCCCCGGGCGCGCGGGGGGATGCAAAGCCGACTGTCGTCTCAGGATTCAACACCGGTATCGAGCTCCCGGTGCTGCAGGCGCTCGATGCAGTCGGCGACATCTGGGTGCCGAGCGCCGAGAACTCCGAGGTGGCTCGGTTCGGGCCCACCGCCCATGGCAACGCCGTCCCCGAGCGACTTTTCCTCGACCGGACGAGCAATCCCGGCAGCATCGCGGTCTTCATGGCCCCACCCAGCGCGCCGCGGGCGGTGCATGCCAAGGCCACCACGAAGAAGCTGCACCTCACCTGGTCCACGCCCAAGGTCAAGGGCGGCGGGATCCTCGGCTACCAGGTCCGCGACCGCAAGAAGAGCGGTCACTGGAAGGTCGTCAAGACCACGACCAAGCCGTCGTACACGAAGTCCCACCCGCACAAGGGCTTCTCATACGACGTCATCGCCTTCAATGAGGCCGGCTACTCCACCGCGAGCTCGTCGATCAGGCCGTAGCAGTTAGACCTCAAGGCAGGGCGCTCACCCGCACGGTCGCCGCATACCGAGCCGGCGGCTACTCCCGGACGGCGAAGATGTCGACCCCTCGCCGGCCGGCATCCGACGCGGCGATCACCGTTGCGGCCTCCGACAGCTGCTTTCTCTGACTGGCGCTGAGGCCAGCAACCAGTTCCCCGATCTCGGCCTCGAACTGTGCGGTCGCCCGCTTGATCAGCGCCCGCCCCGGCGCGGTGATCCGCACGTGCACGCTGCGGCCGTCGACCGTGGACGGAACCCGGTGGACCAGGCCGCGCTCTTCGGCCCGGTCCACCAGCCCGGTCACACTCGACTTGTCCAGCCCCAGGAATGCGGCCAGCTCCTTGATCGTCGGCTCGCGATCCCGCAGGATCCCGAGCAGCCGCGCCTGCACCACCGACACGTCATGGCTCGCGGCGATCCGGGTCAACGCCCCCTGCACCGCGAAGGTCAGCTGCGCCAACCCGTCCACCAGGCCGAGATTTCGCGACCCCGGGACGGGCGTGAGCGCAACTCGATGGTCGATCGCCGGCATCCGTACCCCTCTTGAGGTAGTTCGTGACACCAACTATAGTGGATGGTAACACAAACTACTTCTCCAACCCGCCGGAGCAACCAATGGCCACGACGATGCATGCAGCAGTGGTGCGGTCCTTCGACCACCCACCGCGTTACGAGACCTTCGACCTCCCCGAGCCCACCGGCCCGGACGAGGCAGTGCTCGACGTGCTCGCGGCCGGGCTGCACCCGCGCGTCCGCACCGACGCTTCCGGCCGGCACTACTCAAGCAGCGGCACGCTGCCAATGATCCCCGGCATCGACGGCGTTGGCCGGCTCGCCGACGGTCGCCGGGTCTACTTCCTCAGCCACGACGACACCCTCGGCTCGATGGCCGAGCGAACACTTGTCGACGTACGGCGCACCCTCGAGCTGCCGGACAGCGTCGATGCAGTACAGGTCGCGGCGGCGATGAACCCGGCGATGTCGTCGTGGGTCGCGCTGCGCCGCCGGGTGCCGATCGAGGCGGGACAGTCGGTGCTCGTGCTCGGCGCGACCGGCAACGCCGGTGCGATGGCGATCCAGGTCGCCAAGCTGCTCGGCGCCGGCCGGGTCGTCGGCGCCGGCCGCAACCCGGAGCGGCTGGCCGACCTCACCCGTCTGGGAGCGGACGACGTGGTCGCCCTGACCGACGATCCCGAGGTCGGCGCCAAGGGGGCCGCCGAAGCAGCCGCTGACGTCGACATCGTCATCGACTATCTCTGGGGTGAGCCCGCGACGACGGCGATGATGGCCATGCTCCGCGCCCGCGAGGACCGCAGCCACCAGCTGAACTGGATCCAGATCGGCGCGATCGCCGGCCCCACGATCGAGCTGCCGTCCGTCGCGCTGCGCTCAGCCAACCTGCGGATCCAGGGCAACGGCCAAGGCGCCGTCTCGCCGGCGGGCTACCTCGCCGAGCTGCCGTCGCTAATCGAGGAGATCGACCGCGGCACGATCGCCATCGACGCGCACCCGGTCCCGCTCGCAGATGTCGAGCAAGCCTGGCGCACGCCGGACACCGGCGGCCGGCGCACCGTCCTCATCCCCTAGCCGCGTCTAAGGCGAGCTGGCGAAGCGGGCCAACTGGAGTGGGCGGCCGCCGACCTTCTGGTCCGCTCCCATCGCCCGCCAGTCCTGAGGCGAGACCGTCCCGGTCACCGGCAGGTGGTTCTCGGACTGCCAGGTCTTCACTGCGCTCACGGTCGCCGACAAGTATGAGCCGGTCACCGGCGCCGCCACCCGCTGCTGCACCGCCCGCACCGCCGCACCCGACGAACCCGCGCCGAGCGTCAACGACCGGTACGCCCACAGCGGCCCCGGCTTGCCGGGAATCGCCGCGAGCACCGGGCAGGTCAGATCCGAGTCGAGCGTCTTCGTGTACTGCACCAGCCAGGTCACCCCACCGGTCGCCGTCGCCCGGCACAACCGCGCGGCGTGATGCGGCCGCCCGTCGCCGCTGGGCAGCCAGTTCGGCACGGCCAGCCGCCAGCCGCGCGTGATCTGCGTCCACATCGCCGGCGTCGTGTAGACCCCGACCGACTCGTCCGCCGCGCGCAGCCCCTCGACCGCGCCGCGCAGCACCGCGATGTTGCGCGTGACGCGCGGCGACCACGGCACCGAGTTGCCCACCTCGACATCGAGCCACAGCCGGGGCACGGTCAGTCCGTCACCGTGCAGCAGCGAAACCGCGACCTGCGCTTGCGCGCTGCCCGCCTTACGCAGCAGGCACCGCGAACTGCCGTTGCACGCCGAGGTGAACCGGTCCGCGATCGCGGTCCGGAGCGCCGCGTTCGGGTAGGAGACGACCAGGTACGCCCCGACCCGCACACCGTTCTGCCTCGCCCACGCGAGCTGCGCGTCCAGGCACGGGTTGACCTCCAGCCCGTCACCGTGGGTCAGCCCGAGCAACACATACGGCGGCCGGCCAGGAGGCACGGTGCCGGCGGTCAGACCCGAGCACTGCGGCCACGACACGTCGTACCCGTGGCTGCCGATCGGCGCGGGCCCGAGCGGCCGGCTCGGCGCCGACGACGGCCCGAGTACGACGATGCCCACCACCACAATCGCGACCACGACCACCAGGCCGGCCGCCGCGACGATCACCTTGCCGATCGGGTGCCGGCGCAGCCAGCGGCGTACCTCACCGGACAGGCCGCCGCGAGCCGGCCGGCGCGGAGCAGGCACGCGACCCAGCCGAGTACGCCGCGAGCGAGGCCGCACGCGCCCGCGCGAGGTCCGCAGCCCGCTAGCCAAGCCGCCTCGCCGTCACCCGGTCCATCCTGCCCTTAGACTCGATCGGTCCCCTCCGGGGCAGGTAGCTCAGTTGGTACGAGCGTCCGCCTGAAAAGCGGAAGGTCGGCGGTTCGACCCCGCCCCTGCCCACCAAGACTCATCGAGGCCCCGATCGGTTGCCTCGACGCATCCGCGGAATCGCGCGGGCCGCTGATCTTCGCCGCCGTCACCGGCGCCACCGCGGGTCACGCCGTGACACGCAAAAAGGCGGGCTCGGGCGCGAAGATCAGCACGAGTCCAGGCCCGGGACCGGCGCCGGAGCCTCCGGCAACCGGGTGAAATTCCCTCCGACATCCCACTTTCGGAGCACGGCAATTCGGCGGAAGTGCAATAGGTTCGCTTCGGATCGGGGTTGAGGTGACCCCTGTGCTGGGAGTTACGCCAGAGAAGCGGTAGGGAATCACATGAAGACTTCGTCAGTCATCCGCGCCATCGGCTCCGCCGTCACCGTTGCGGGCACCGTCGTCGCGATGGTCGCAACCGCACCGGCGATCGCCGAGGCGGCCAATCACGCCAGCGCGCACCCGGCCGTTGCACATCCGGTCGTTGCACACCCGGCCATGCCACCGCGCGTGACCGCCGCGCCGCATGCGGCGCCGGGCACGAGCCGCCTGCCGGCGATGCACGGCTCGCCTCAGGCCTTCGCAAAGGCCCTGGCAAAGGAGCGTCGCACCCACGAGGCGAACGCGGTCAGGCCTGCCGTGAAGGTTCCGGCGGCGACGTTCACCGTCAATACGACCGCGGACTACGACCTGGCGAGCGCCACCAGCACGCACTGCGTCGACAGCGAGGCGACCGCGCACTGCTCGCTGCGCGCGGCCGTCGACGCGGCGAACAACCTGAAGAAACCGGTCAAGATCGTCCTCGGCAAGCACGCCTACAAGCTCACTCTCGCCGAATATCTCCTGGTCACCAACCCGGGAGGCACCGACATCGTCGGCGCGGGCGCCTCGCACACGAAGATCGAGGGTGACGGCTCCGGTGTGATCGACGTCTCTTCCGTTTCGGGGAAGTCCGCCGGCCTGCTGTTCCTCAGCGACGCCGAGATCACTGACGGCGACGCCTATGACGGTGGTGGGCTCTACCTCGACGACCCTTCCAGCAGCGGCGCGCCGTCAGCCGTGCTGACCGACGACGTCATCACGAACAACGGGGCCACGAACGAGGGCGGCGGCATATACGCCGCCGACGCCAACACCATGTACATGAAGAACGTCACGGTGTCCGGCAACACCGCGCCCGAGGGCGGCGGCATGTACGCGTACTTCTTGGACGCCCACTTCGTCGGGTCTCACTTCACCGGAAACTCGGCGACCACCGACGGTGAGGGCGGCGGGGTATGGATGGAGTACGGCACGTTTGACATGAAAGGCGGGTCGATCAGCGACAATACCGCCGGTACGCCGACCGTGAGCGGCGACGGCGGCGCCATCTTCGGCTACGACTACTCCGACATCGAGCTCGATGGCGTGACGGTCGACGGCAACTCCGCCGGGTCTGCGGGCGCCGAATCCGGAGCCGGGGGTGCGTTCTTTCTCGAGTTCGCAATGCTGGACATCACCGCCGGATCGATGTCGCACAACAGCGTCTACGACGGCGGCGACGGCGGCGCGATCTACGCCGTGTACGGAGCCCAGATCGGCCTCCACCATCTCACGATGAAGGACAACGTCGTCCACGGCACAAGCGCGGCCGGCGATGGCGGCGGCGCGATCTACGAGTACGCCTACGAATACCCCACGGCGCTGGACATGAACAACAGCTCGCTCACCGGCTCTAACGCCAGCGCGATCTACGTCTACGGCTACTACGGAAACGCCGACACCACGATCACCGACAGCACACTGTCGGGAAACCACGACAAGGCCGACAACGGCTACTACACGGGCTACGGCTGTGGCGGCGCGATCTGCGACTTGGCTGAGGAGTACTCAGGGACCAATCTCGCGATGAGTCACGACAAGGTCACCGACAACTCGAGCGCGGGTGTGTACTCCGGTGGAGCCGTGAACGTGGTCGGCTACTACTACGGCGGCGCCAGCGTCTCGCTGACGCACTCGACCTTCGCGCACAACTCGACCGGCGCTGACGGCTACGGCGGCGCGGTCGGCCTGTTCGACGACGCCGAGTACGCGCCGATCTCCCTGCAGTCCGCCTCCAACCACTTCACTGACAACAAGGCGGGCACGAGCACGACGCCTGGGTACGGCGGCGCTCTCACGGCCTACTACTACGTCACGATCTCCGACTCAGGTTCGGTGTTCTCCGGCAACAAGGCAGAAGGCAAGAGCGCGGAAGGCGGCGCGGCCGCCTTCTTCACCTACATGTCAGTACGCCTCGACGGAACCCGCATCCTCAACAACAGCGCGGGCCCCTCGACCAACGAGGGGTACGGCGGTGCCATCTACAGCGAGGTCTACAACGGCTCTCGGTACAACCGCGTCACGATCTCCGGGAACACCGCCGGCGCCGAGGGCGGAGCGATCTTCGGCGACGACGAAGAGACGTACATCACCAACTCGACCATCTCAGGCAACAGCGCGGGCAGCTCGGCGGCCAACGGCTACGGCGGCGGCATCTACGTCGATGAAGTGCTTCAGCTGAGCGAGACAACCATCGCGAACAACCGGGTCGTGTCGAGCTCCTCGAAACCGGGGTACGGCGGCGGGCTCTACGCTGACGACGCCCACATCGACGCCCGGTACACGACGATCTCCGGCAACCGGGCCAAGGACGGTGGCGGGATCTACACCGACGGTGACGGCGGCACCCTGCTGTCGACCATCGTTTCCGACAACCACAATGCCGACGGGAAGGGCGAGAACGACTGCATGAACGACGATGCGGCGACGATGCTCAACTCGCTCGGCGCAAACGTCCTCGGCCAGTCGAAGTGCGTCGTGACACCGGGTGCCCACGACGTCATCACGACTAAGGCGGGCCTACGCAAGCTGCACAACTACGGCGGCGGCATCCCGACGATGGCGTTGACCTCGAAGAGCCCGGCGAAGGGTCGCGGCACGCAGTTCTGCGACTCGACCGACGAACGAGGTCAGTCGCGGCCGTCGAACCACTGCGACGCCGGCGCCTACCAGCGAGCACCGGCTTCGGTCAGCCATGTGAAGGGCAGCGGTCACGCGGGCGGCCACGTCACCATCACCGGGTCGGGCTTCAGGTTCGCGTCAGCCGTGCACTTCGGCTCGCACAAGGCGAAGTTCCGCGTCGTCAGCAACACCAAGATCGTCGCGACCGTGCCGGCCGGCGGTGGCACGGTTTCGGTGTGGGTGACCTCACCTGACGGCACCGGCAAGAAGGGGCACTACAGCTACTAAGTGCGACAAGGACTGCGGCGACCGAGCCTCAGTCACATGTAACGCGGAACGGCGCGGCGCTCAGCTCGAGCGTCGCGCCGTTCTTCGTCTTGTCGCTGGGACGCCGACCATGCGCCCAAGGCCGCTGCGGGAGTCACCTGTTGTGTTCGGCGAACACGGCACGCAGCTTCGGCGCATCGGCGAGCGAGCGGTCGCCGCTCTGCTGCCCCCAGGCGTAGGCGTAGTCGAAGTCGGGCGCCGGCACCAACCGCTGCCAGCTGTCGAGGATTGCCCGCTCCTGCTTCGGCGTGGGCAGCGTCCAGTGCCGGTAGCCACCGCCGCCAAAGGCCTGGTAGACCGGCACGATCTGCTTGACCCGGATGTGGTCCGCCCTCGCCGCCTTGACCGCCGCCTTGATGATGCCGTCGTGGCAGCCGTGCCACTGCCGCTGGCACGGGTAGGGGTCGAGGCCGAACAGGTCGACGTGCGTGTTGCTCGGCGAGTAGGTGCCTCGATAGATCGGCTTGGTGTCGGTTCCCTGGTCGTCCAGCACGACGAACGTGAGCGCCCCGCGGTCGTGCGCGTGGATCCAGCCGGACTCTGCCTTCAGGCTCGCGGCCCGGCAGCCCGGTGCAGAGCCGGAGTACTTCGGCGGGATCGGCTCGTCCATCAGGTAGAAGCCGTACACCTTCTGCTTGCCGACGAACGGCCGGACCGCCTTCTTGAACTCCGTCGTCGCGCCGGTGCACAGCCCGAGGTAGACGAGCGCCTTCACGTGCGCAGGCAGCAGGGACAGGTCACCCGGCGTATTCAGATCGGCGAGGTTGAACCCGTCGGCCTTCGGCAGGTAGGCGCCATGCCGCCCGAAGTTGCTCCCTGGTGCGTAGTGCAGGCGGGGCACCGGCCCGACGCCACCGCGCGAATGTGCACCGGAGTACGACGACACCCGGTCGGTGGCAGCAGCCAGCCGTGGCACGACGCAGGCAGCGGAGACCAGCCCGAGCGCACCCGTCGCGTCGCCGTACGCCGCCCGGCGCGACCGACGCGGGTCAACCACGCGCCCATCGTCGCAGGGTGCGCTCTGAACCCCGGTAGCGGTCAGTCCTCGGCGAGCGCCGCCGCCAGCCTCCGGGGCAGGGTCTGGGCCGGCAGCAGCGCCGCGACCGCGCCGAGGACGACCCCGGCCGCGAGCGCGACCACGGACAGATCAATCGCGTTGCCGAGCGGCTCGCTGGTGAAGTTGCTGATCAGTACGACGCCACCGGCCGCACCGATCAACGACCCCGCCAGGCCGAGCAGCCCGCCTTCCAGCACGACCAAGCGGGTCACATCAACTCGAGACCAGCCCGCCGCCTGCAGGGTCGCGAGCTCAGCGGCGCGCTCGCGGACGTTGAGATAGAGGACGTCCGCGATCCCGAACACCCCGATCGCCAGCATGACGATCACGGCCGCGTAGTCGACGCCGCGTACCCGCACGGTCACCGCCTGACCGAGCAGGTCGCCGGCGAGCTGCCCGTTGAAGCTGGTCGTGACCGCGAGCAGCAACACGGTCGACGCGATCCCGAACGCGAGGCCGGCGATCGCGACCAGGCTGCGGCCGCGAGTACGAACCAGAGTGCGGGTCGCGAGCCCGAGCCGGCCGCGCACCGCGCGGCGGGAGCGGAACCGACCGACCGCAGGACGCAGCGCCTCCAGCGGTCTCGCCCGAGCGGCTGCCCGCGCCGGCACCATTCCCGCGAGCATCGTCAGCACCACCGCAGCGAACACGGCGATGCCGATGCGCGCGGCGGTGACATGGAGGTTGGTCGCGTGGGCGATCGGCACCGCGACAGCGACCCCGACTGCACCGGCGACCAACCCGACCAAGGCCTGCTCGGTCAGCACGGTCAGGAACAGCTGCGCCGGTGACCAGCCCACGCAGGCCAGCAAGCCCAGCTCCGAGCGGCGAGCCCGGACCGCCGCGGTCGTCGCGTTGAGCACGAACAAGCCGCACACGAACAGCACGAGGACGAACAGCACGAGGCTCTTGCGGTCGACCGCGCGCAGGATCTGCAGTGCGACGCCCTTGACGATCCAGCCCTCGTCGATCGCGAGCGGCGGCCGGCCGAACTTCCCCGCGGGCAGATCGGTCGCCCGCGTCGACGGCGACGAGCCCGACGTGATGTCCACCTGCAGGCCGGTCTTCTGGATGATGTCCTGCGCAACCAGGTTGACCCGAGCGCGGCTCAACGCGTTGAGGCCCGTGATGCCGGCCACCCGGATCCGGATCGCGCTGATCGGCCGGCTCGCGTCGAGCTTCCCGGCGTAGGCCTGCGAACTCTCCAGCAGTGGCAACGACGACAGCGTCGTCACCAGCTGCGGCGGTTGGGCGAGGTAGCCCGCCAGGTTGCCGTTCGGCAACAGGTCCCGACCCTTGAGCGCGGCCCGGCTGCTCGCATCGGCCGGAGTCGCCTGGATCGGCTCGTAGCCGCCGAGCGGGACGTGGGTCAACGGGTTGAAGGGCTCGATCTTGCTCGGGTCGAAGACCCCGACGGCCGTCGGCGCCGGCAGCGCCCCAGGCACCGCGTTGTTGAACGCGAGATGCTCGTGCACCTTGCGGAACGCCGTGTCCTGGTTGTCCGGCGGCACCGCGACGAACCCGTCGTACTGGAAGTGCGACCTCCACACCGACGCCGGGTTCGCCGTCGAGATCGGATGCAGCACCGACGTCGACGACCCGTAGCTCACCGGGCCGACCCGCCACAGCCCGTCGACCGGGCTGAACACGTCGCGGTCCACCAGCCCGCGCAGCTGGCGGACCAGAACCTGGTACGCCGCATTGATGCCAACCCGCCGCCGCTCGACCACAGGACCGGTGCCACGCGAGGCGTTGTCGTGCGAGGCGAGCTCCTGGGTGAGGACACCGTTCGCCGCGGAGGCCGGCAGCCGGCGGATCGCGAGGTCGAAGGCGTCATCGAGATAGTTACGGCTCGAGACGATCACCGGGAAGACGGTCGAGCCACCATTGGCTCCGGTGCCCCTCGACGGCACATCGCCGGCACGCAGGTAACGGCCCGCGACGATGCTGTGGTTGAGCCCGTCGAGCTTGGCCTCGGCGGTCGGGCTGATCGCCTCGATCAACAAGGGCACCGCAACCTTCAACGAGGTGGTCAGGTCGGGGTGGCCGCCCGCTAGCGAGATGCACTCGTCGAACTCGCGCGCCACCGCGTCGTACGGGTTGGAATAGTGCCTGCCGGACGAGCTGCACACCGGCACCTTGCGACCGTTCGCTTCGATCTCGCGGACCGGCTCGTTGAGCTGGGGCAGCGTGCCGGAGCGCGGCGGCTCCTGCAGCCGGTGCCGCGTGAGGTACAGGTACGACGGCGGGCTGGGGATGTGTGACAGCCCGCGATCGGTGACGGTGTCGACCGAGAGCGAGAACAGCTGGCGTGAGCCCGAGCCGACGATGGGTGCGAGATGCACCGGCAGGAAGACGTTCTGGATCGTGTATCCGACCATCGCGACCGGAGCCGCGACCGAGACGCCTGGGATCTTCTCGATCTCGTGCCACTGCGCGAGGCTGATCCCGCCGAACACACCGTCGAGGAAGCCCGGCCGGACCTCGCCGCTCGCCTTCTCGACCGGCGTCTGCGTCCCCCGCGGTCGCACCAGGATGTCGTAGGCGCTACGCCCACTCGCCGCGACCTTCTGGTCGGCGACAACCTTCGACGTGTCGGCGGCGCCGGTCAGCACGGCGAACGACGCAGTGGCAACCGCGATCGCCGCGAACGTTGTCGCCACCCGCGGCCGGTCGCCGCGAATCTGGCCGAGAACGAGCCGGCCGCGGTTCGCCGGCCAAAGTGCACCCACTACTGGCGCAGTTCGTTGATGCGCGCCAACAGCTCCTCCGGCGCGGCCGTCGGGTCGATCTCGGTGTCGTCGGTGACCGCGCCGTCGTACAGGTGGATCACCCGGTCCGCCCGCGCTGCGATTCCCGGGTCGTGGGTCGCGACGAGCACCGTCATCGAGTGCTCGGCGCGCAGCGTCGCGATCAGCGCCATCACCTCTGCGCCGGTCGCCGAGTCGAGGTTGCCGGTGGGCTCGTCGGCCAGCAGCAGGTGGGGGTAGCCGATCAGCGCCCGTGCGATCGCCACCCGCTGCTGCTCGCCCCCGGACAGCTCCGAGGGCAGTGCCCCGCCGCGGCCGCCCAGCCCGACCTCGGCGAGCAGCTGCTCGGCGCGGGCCACCTTGTCGAACTCGACGCGGTAGGGCAGCACCGGCGCGAGCACGTTGTCCAGCGCGGTCAGGGCCGGCAGCAGGTGGAAGCGCTGGAAGACGAACCCGGTACGACGCCGGTAGGCGACGAGGTCGCGGCGCCCGGCCGCGGTGATGGTGACCCCGCCGACGGTGATCCTGCCTGCGTCAGGGGCATCGAGCGCGCCGATCAGCTGCAGCAGCGTCGACTTGCCCGACCCGGACGGGCCCATCAGCGCAACCATCGAGCCGGCCGCGATCTCGAAGCTCACGTCATCGAGCGCCGTGATCGTCGTCGCGCCACTGCCGAACCGGCGGGTCACCCGGTCGAGCTCGATCGTCGCCGCGCCGTCCGCCGCCGCCTGGTGCCCGGTCGCCGAATACATTGCCGGTATGCAACCATGACGTCGACCCGCTGCCAAGCCACCTACCGAGGATCGTGACCATGCCGATACAACACGCGGTGCTGGGCCTGCTCGAGGACGGCCCGTCGTACGGCTACGAGCTGAAGGCGAAGTTCGAGGCCGCGATCGGCCCGCAGTGGGGCCGGCTCAACATCGGCCACCTCTACCAGACCCTCGACCGGCTCGAGCGCGACGGCCTGGTGTCGAGCGAGCGGGTGGTGGCCGACACACGCCCGGACCGACGGATGTTCACCCTCAGCGCGGTCGGCCGGACCGAGCTGGCCGAGTGGCTGGAGCAACCGGCCGAGCGCAACAACGGCTACCGCGACGAGCTGTTCTTCAAGCTGCTGGTCGCCGCGCGCCAGGGCACCGCGGCCGTCACCGGCGTCGTCAGCCGCCAGCGGGCCTACCAGCTCGCGCAGCTTCGCACCCTCGCCGACCTTCGCGAGTCGCATGCCGACGACGCGCTCGTGCAGCTGCTGATCGACGCTGCTCGCCTGCACAACGAGGCCGACCTCAAGCTGCTCGACCTTGCCCACGCGGCGCGCGCCCGGCTGGCGGCAGCGGGCCAGTCGGACCGGGCGAGCCATTCGGAAAGCGCCGGCGAGAGCGCCGGCGCACTTTCGACGCGGAAGGCGCGCTACTCGAGATCGGCGGCGAGCGCCCGGTAGCCGGGCACCAGCTCAGCCCACCGGGACTCGGCGTCGCAGCGGTCGCCACCGCCGTTGCCGGTCATTGCTTGCTCCCTCGCTGGCTCGATTCGACGCCACCGCGAGACCGGGGGTCGGGACGGCGCTTCAGCGCAGGCCGAGCCGGGTCTGGCCGTCCAGCAGCTCGCGGCCGATCTCGAGATGTCCGGTGTGCGCGGCGGTCTCCTCGATCAGGTGCAGCACGATCTCGCGCACGGTCTTCGGCTGCTCGGCATCGGGGCTGCCATGGGAGCCCTTCGGCGGTGAGTCGAGCGCAGTGACCGCGAGCAGCTCGTCGGTCCGCTTGCCCATGTCGGCGTAGTAGGCGAGCACCTTCTCCGACGGCCAGTCGATGACGAACGGAGCGTTCGGGTCGTACTCCTCGTCGTCGAAGTCCGCATCGAACGGGTGCCCGGTGTCTTCGTCGCGGATGACGTACGCCCAGTGCCGCTCGGCGCCGCCGATGTGCGCCACCATCCCGGCCGGAGTCCAGCCGGACGGTACGACGGAGGTGTGCCAGTGCTCCTCCGACAGGCCGTTGACGATTGCCCGCACGGACGCGCGCTGGTACTCCAGCGTCTCGAGAAGTGCAGCCCGGTCGGGTTCGTTGAGATCTGCTGCCACCCCGCGATGATTGCACCGAGCCGCGGCTTCAAACATCACCCGGGTGCGGGCAGGGGGGCTCGCATCGCTCGAAGTCCGGCTGCACCTACACGAAGCGGCCGACCGACAAGGTCGGTGCCAAGCCGAAGCTGGACGCGCTGCACGCAAACGGCGGCCCCACCGACACGATGGCGTTGAAGGCAAGCAGCCCCGCGGTCAACGCCGTACCGAAGTCGGCATGCGCCGTGACGAGCGACCAGCGCGGCGTGCACCGGCCGCAGAGCCCGAAATGCGACATCGGGGCCTACGAGCTCAAACCGCTGAAACACCACAAGAAGGGCTAGCTGCCCGGTACGGCGGACAGCGCTTCCGGTCCCGCCCTAGGATCCCGAGCCACAGGGGCTTGGGAGGGGAACTCATGTCGCAGTCTGCTCGACGCCGCCGTCCGTTGCTCGCGGCGGTGCTCACGCTCGGCGTGATCGGAGGGTTGGTGAGCGCACCGGCGATCGCATCGGCGGCACGGATCGCGCCCCAGCGCATGCACGCGGTCATGACGTCCCCGACGACGGCCGCGAAGGCGCCGGCGAAGAGCTCGGGCGGCTGGAAGTGGTCGCCGGAGTTCAATCTCGGCCGGGTCACCGGCTTGAAGAAGCACCTGCAGTACGAGACCACCGGCGTGGCCTGCCCCGACACGCATCTCTGCGTGATCCCGATGTTCCACAACGGCGGCACCTACACCTTCTCCCCGGCCGGCGACTTCTACGCGACGGACCCGGCGAAGGGTGAGAAGGGCTGGAAGTTCTCGAAGTGGAACGAGGACTACGAGCCGTCCGACTCCGGCAGCCTCGACAACATCGCCTGCGAGCCGGCCGGCAAGGCGACCGACTGCATCATCGCCGGCCAGGAGCCGGTCATCGGCAGCTACGACGAGAGCTATGGCGGCACGATCTTCCAGACCGGCACGCCGACGTCGGCGAACTGGGGCGCCGACAACTTCAATGGATATGCAGCATTCGGCAGTGTCTCGTGCTGGGTCAATGTGCAGTGCGTCGAGATCAACGACAACGGCATCGTGTTCAGCACGGCAGGTGCAAATGTCCGAGCCACCGCAACCGTCTTCAAGGACGACACCGGGTTCGCGGGCATCTGGTCGATCTCCTGCGCGCAGTGGTCAAAGAGCCAGCCGAACCCGTTCTGTGCCCTTGTTGACGGCAACTCGAAGGGCAGTGTTGCCTGGACGACGAACCCGGACGACCCCGGCATGACCTGGCACCGCACCAACCTCGGGCACAAGTACAACCTCATGAACATCGCCTGCTTCGGGCCGGGGGCGTGCCTCATCGACAATGACGGCACGTTGCTGCGTACCCACGGCAAGACGGTCAAGGCGTGGCCGAAGGGCTTCAAGACGGTCACGTTGCCGAAGGTCGGAAAGCACGCGGACGTCGGAGCGATCAAGTGCACCGGCGACGTCTGCGCAGTCGGTGGCGTGACCGCCAAGGGCGAGCAGTTCATCTCGGTGTCGGGCGACCCGGCCAAGGGGCACTGGGACACGACGTTCCTGTCCAAGTCGCACAAGATCAAGAACGGGATCGACTATCTCGCTTGCGCGTCGACGAAGCTGTGCGTGGTCGGCGACAGCTATGGAGACACCGCGGTCGGGCGCCGGTAGGAGCACGCGACCCGGCGGCACCCGCACGGCTGCTTGTTGCGGCGTACGGCGGCTGCCAGGATGTCCCCGGCGAAAGGGGACTTGTCGTGATCCGTGCCCGCCGGGCCCGAGTGGGGCTCATCATCGGAGTCCTGGCCGCCTCGAGCTGGATGACCGCGCTGCCCGCCGCAGCATCGGTCACGGTCAACTGCAGTACGACGCCGCTCGGGCCGGTGCTGTCGGGCGCGAAGCCGGGATCGACCATCCACCTGAAGGGCGACTGCGTCGGCGACTACACGCTCGGCGTCGACCTCACCTTGGCGGGCGCTCCGTCCGCGACGTTGGACGGCGGCGGCATCGGCACGACACTGACGGTCAACGGCGCGGCAAAGGTCACGCTCGAGCACCTGACGATCACCGACGGCTACGCCCCGCTCGGCGGCGGCATCGCTGCGGCAGGCTCGGCCACGTTGCACCTGAGCCACGTCACCGTCGACGACAACCTCGCCTACGTCACCAACACGACGCCGGGCACGGAGGCGACCGCCGATGGCGGCGGCATCTACGCCGCGGGCGGGTCGTTGACGCTCGACTCGTGCACCGTGGCGCACAACCGCGCGCTGGCCGGGCAGTACGACGGAAGCGACGACGACAGCACGGCACAGGGCGGCGGCGTGTGGAGCTCGGGGCGGCTCGAGATCGTCCACTCGACATTGGCAGCCAACGAAGCACACGCCACGGGCGGAAGCGACTCGACGTCCGACGGCGGAGGCATCTACGCCAGCGGCAACGAGCTGATCATGAAGAGCACGACCGCTGCCTCCAACCGGGCGTCGTCGGACGGCGACGACTATCCGATCGCCGAGGGCGGCGGCCTGTTCGACCTTGCGCTGAGCGGCGCGGCGACAGTCGAGACGTCACACTTCGACCGCAACACGACGGCGGCTACCAGCACCGGCGGCGTTGCGGCCGGTGCCGACGGCGCCGGAGCTGACCTGGTCGTCGCGCGGGCCAGCGTCTCGAGCTCGACCTTCAACGACGACTCCGTCCTCGGCATAGCCAGCGGCGCCACGACGCGTGCCGACGTCAGCACCGCGGGTCTGGGGATCAACGCGACGAAGTCCGGGACGGTCACCCACTCGACCATCACCGGGTCACGGATCCGCGGGGTCTCCGGCTACGAGATCGACGGTGGCGGCACAGCGCTGGACGCCTACGGTGTGGTGACGGTCAGCGACAGCCGCATCACCAACTCACGTTTGACCGCCGACGCGCCGGCGAAGCTGTGGCGCGGTGGTGCGGTGTTCGACGAGGAGGGCTTCACCGGCAAGTTCTCCCTCACCCTCGACCACGACACGATCTCGGGGACCTCGCTGGTGAACAAGGGCGCGACAAAGTTCGCGGAGTGGGACGGCGGCGGTGTCTACAGCGAAGCCAGTACGACGATCACCCACTCGACGATCGCGGACAACGTCGCGAAGTTCGGCGCCGTGTCGCAAGGGGGCGAGCTCTCCGGTGGTGGCGTCGTCTTCTACCAGGTGATGCCACCGAGCCCGAAGCCCAGCGACCACATCGTCGACTCCACGATCACCGGCAACGAGATCGCGCTGACGACCACGGGCAGCGCCGGCCCGACCGTGCAAGGCGGTGGCGTATACGACTACCAGGCCGCCTTGAAAGTGACCGACTCCACGATCGCCCGCAACGGAGTGAACGCCGGCGGATTGGTGGCGCCGTCGGGCGGCGGGCTCTACGCCTCCGGCGTGACGCCGACGCTGACCGCGACCATCCTCGCCGACAACACCGCGCCCTCCGCCGCTGACGGACGGGACTGTTCCAGCACGGTGGCCTCGGGCGGCTACGTCCTGCTCGGGACGAAGACCGGCTGCACCTACACGAAGAAGTCCACCGACAGGATCGGCGTGAGCCCGAAGCTGGATGCCCTGCACGCGAACGGCGGCCCGACAGAGACGATGGCGTTGAAGTCGGCCAGCCCGGCGGTCAACGCCGTACCCAAGTCGGCCTGCACGGTGAAGACCGACCAGCGCGGCGTGCACCGGCCGCAGGGCCCGAAGTGTGACATCGGCGCCTACGAGCTCAAGCCGTCGAGGAAGCACCACAAGCACACGAAGGGCTGAGCCGCCGGCGCCAGGGTGCGCCAGCCGGATCGAGTTCGAGTTCGAGATACCGCTTGACCTCGGGCTCGCGCGTGTTCCATTATTCCACTAATACCTTGGTGGAATAGGGGAACCGTGATCGAGTTTCATCTGGATCCGACATCGGGGGTCGCGACGTACCTGCAGCTCGTGCAGCAGGTGCACCAGGCGCTGCACGTCGGTGTCCTGCAGCCGGGGGACCGGCTGCCGACCGCGCAACAGGTCGTGGGGTCGCTCGCGATCAACCCCAACACGGTGCTGAAGGCCTACCGCGACCTGGAGCGCGAGGGCCTGGTGCGGGCGCGACCCGGGCTCGGCACCTTCGTGCTCGACCGCCCGCCGGGCACCGACCCCGCGACGCTGGCCAAGTTCCGCCGCTCGGCGCTCGCCTGGCTGCGATCGGCACAGGCCGCCGGGCTCGCACCCGAGGAGATCGAGGCGATCTTCCGTACGGCGCAGCGCGACTTCTCCGCGAAGGAGGTCGCGTGACCGCGGCGATGGAGGCGGTGGGGCTCGGCAAGCGGTACGCCGATCGCTGGGCGTTGAGCGACTGCACCTTGACGATCCCCGAGGGCCGCGTCGTGGGACTGGTCGGGCCGAACGGCGCCGGCAAGACCACCCTGCTGCACCTCGCGGTCGGGCTACTGACGCCGAGCGCAGGCAGCCTGCGGGTGCTCGGCGACCGGCCGGCGTCGAGCCCGCAGATGCTGTCGAAGGTCGGCTTCCTCGCACAGGACAGCCCGGCGTACGCGCGGTTGACGGTCGGCCAGCACCTGCAGATGGGACGCTGGCTCAACCCGACCTGGGACGACGAACTCGCCAACCGGCGGGTGGCCGAGCTCGGGCTGGACCGCAAGCAGCGAGCGGGCTCGCTGTCCGGCGGGCAGCGGGCCCAGCTGGCGCTGACCCTTGCGGTGGCGAAGCGGCCCGAACTGCTGATCCTCGACGAGCCGGTCGCCAGCCTCGACCCGCTGGCGCGCCGGGAGTTCCTGCAGACGCTGATGCAGCTGGTCGCCGACGGTGGGGTCACGGTCGTGATGTCGTCCCATCTCGTCGGTGACCTGGAACGCGTGTGTGACTACTTCGTGGTCCTCGTCTCGTCGCGGGTGGCGCTCGCCGATGACGTCAACGACATGCTGTCCTCGCATCGGCGGATCACCGGCCCGCGGCGTGACGCTGCGTCGCTGCCGAAGGATCTGACCGTGGTCGAGGAGAGCTACACCGACAAGCAGAGCACGTTCGTCGTACGAGGAGACGCGCCGATCTTCGACCCGGCGTTGTCCGTCGGTCCGGTGTCGCTCGACGACCTCGTGCTCGCCTACATGAGGCAGGCCAGCAGCAGCCGGCCGGCCGAGCGGCCGCACCTGGAGGTGGCGGGATGATCCGCTTCGCCTGGCTACAGACCCGCGCGCAGGCATACACCGCCGCCGTCTGCCTGCTCGTCCTGGTCGCGCTCACGCTGGCCACCGGCCCGCACCTCGCGCATCTCTACAACAACGACGTAGTCCCGTGTACGTCGACGCACGCCGGGTGCAGCTTCCAGCTCGAGAGCTTTTTCAACCACGACCTGTTTCTCCAGAACGCCTTCCAGCTTGTCATCCGGCTCGTCCCCGCGCTGATCGGGATCTTCTGGGGGGCGCCGCTGTTCGCGCGCGAGCTCGAGACGGGGACGTTCCGGGTCGCCTGGACGCAGGGCGTGAGCCGCACCCGCTGGATCCTCACCAAGCTTGCGCTCGGCGCGACGTACTCGATCCTCGCGGCGGGCATCTACACGCTCGCCGTCACGTGGTGGTACCGGTCGTTCGATCTCGCCAACAACAACGTGCACTCGTTCTCGGTGTTCGACCAGCGCGGCCTCGTCGCGGTTGGCTACGCGCTCTTCGCGTTTGCGCTCGGGACGCTGGTCGGCGCCGTTCTGCGTCGAGTGCTGCCGGCGATGACGGCGACCCTTGCGGTGTTCGTCTTCGTGCGGGTTGCCATCGGACTCTGGCTCCGCCCGCACCTGATGCCTCCGCTGCACAAGACCGCATCGCTGCTCGGCGGCGGGTTCACCATCCTCTACAACGGCTCGGTCAGCACGATCGCCACTCAGTACTCGTCGCCGAACAACGACTGGGTGCTCAGCAGCCGGCTGGTCAACAATGCTGGTCAGCCGGTGAAAGCAGCCGCACAGTCGGCGTTCGTCCATCAGCACTGCACGTCCGTCGCTCACGGTGCGATTCCGGGGTCCGCATCCGTGAGCAGTGGTGGGCATCACCTGGTCGTCGTGGGACCAGCATCGCCACAGCTGCAGCAGTGCCAGACAGCGGCTGCGCGTTACTTCCACCTGCTCGTGACCTACCAGCCGGCGAGCCGGTTCTGGCCGTTCCAGTGGATCGAGACCGGCATCTTCGCCGCGCTCGCGGTCGCTGCGTTCGTCGCCTGCTTCTGGTGGGTCAAGCGCCGGATCGCCTAGCTCGGCCGGTTGGCTCGGTTCGTTCGGTTCTACTAGCGGCCGGACCGAACCCGTGCCATCCTTGCCTCGCGATCGCGCCTCGCGCGCGGGAGCGCTCAGCGGGGTCGGCCCGCGACCGGATAAGCCTCGGCCGACCCCGCGAGCAGATAGGTGCGGCTACCCGCCCACTCCGACGGTCCGCAGGTCGACTATCCCGAAGTCCGGCTCGATGTAAACGTTCGTGAGCCGGTTGCTGAACAGGTCGAGCGCCTTGTCGTACGTGAAGGGTACGTCGCAGGCGTCCTTCAGCGCGGTCTGGTCCACCTGCTGCCAGAACGGGTATTCCGCAGCTGGGCTGGTCTGCTTGAGCGCCTGGTCGATCAACGACGTGATCTTCGGGTCGCTACAAGCTCCGTAGTTGCTGTTGCCCTGAGCGAGGATCTTGCGCGGGTCGACGATGTTCTCGTAGTACCCGTACGGAGCCGGCCAGTCCGGGCCCCAGCCGGCGAACGCCAGGCCGTACCCGTCCTTCTTGATGTTTGCCGGCACACCGATGACCGACGAGTAGTACGTCGCCGGGTCGAACTCCTTGATGTTGGCCGTGATCCCGATCGCCTTGAGGTCGTTCTGCAGGAACTGCGCCTGCTGCGGCCCCTTGCCCTGGTTGGTCACGACGATCGTCGTGTGGAACCCGTTCGGCTTTCCGCAGAGCTTGAGCTGGTTCTTCGCCTGCGAGATCACCGGGCCGTTCTGCGTGCCGGGGTAGAGGTTGTAGTTCTTCCAGCCCGCGAGGGTCGGCGGGGCCAGCGTGGTCGCGATCGCGCCACCGTAGACACCGCCACGTGCGTCCTGCTGCTCCTTCTTGTTCAACGCCCACTCGATCGCCTGCCGGCAGTGGATGTTGTTGAACGGCGGGGTCTCGGACAGGACCGAGACGTAGCGGGTGAACCCGGTGATCGGGTCCAGCGCCCGCGCCTTCAGCGACGGCGAGCTGAGGATCTTCGCCTGGGTCGCCGCCTGGACGCCCGTGCCACCGATGTCGAGGTCGACCGTGTTCGCCAGGATGTCGCTGTCGAGGGTCGGCGAGTCATAGCTGGTGACGATGTCGATCTTGTTCGGCAGCGCCGGCCGGGTGCCGTCGGTCGCCGGGTTGTAGTTCGGGTTGCGGACCAGGTCGATGTGCTTGTTCGCGACGTAGGACTGAACCTCGTACGGCCCGGTCGACTGGACGTGGTTGTTGTAGTTCGCGCCGCCGGTCTTCGGGTTCTGGTCGACACTCACCTCGACCGGCGAGGTGCCGTCGAGGGTCATGACGTAGTTCCACTCCGCGAACGGCTGGTTGAGGTGGAACACGATCTTGTTCGCCGACGGCGTCTTGATCGTGCTCAGCCCGTAGACCGAGCTCTTGCCCTTGTACGGACCGCCGTACGTCGTGCAGGCGCCCGAGGAGTTCTCGCCACCGGGACACAGGAAGGTCGCGAAGTAGGTCGGACCGCCGTTGATCACGCTGGTGGCGAAGGTGCGCTCGATGGCGTACTTGATGTCCTTGGACGTCACCGTGGTGCCGTCCTGGAACTTGATGCCGCTCTTCAGCGTGTAGGACCACACGGTGTTGTTGTGGGTCCCGGTCGCGGGGCCGGTGGCGATGTCTCCGGTCGGCATCAGCGCGTCCGAGCCGGTGCCGTCCGGGAAGGTGAGCATCGTGCGCGAGAACAGCTGGTGGATGTCCCAGCTGAACGCGTAGTAGGTGCGTCCCGGGTCCATGTAGTCCAGGTCGCCGGCGACCCCGACATTGAGCGTGCCGCCCTTCGCGGTGGACGGGTTCAGCGGCACCTTCGCCGGGAACCCGCCGCCGGTGCCTTGCGGGTTGCCCTGGATGGCGGCCGACGTCGTACCGGGCGTCGGGGATGCGGTTCCCCCTCCGCTGCTGCTACTGCTTCCGCAGGCCGCGGCGCCGAGCGCAACCGTCGCGACCGCTACTCCCGTACGGAGAAGCCAAGGTTTCCGTGGCATGTTCGGTGACGTCCCTTCCTTGTCCGACCGGTCGGCAGTCGGACCCCACCACGGCCGGGCCGGCGAACGAAGAGAGTTAGGTGCGGGCTAAATCCGGTGTGCCGTCGCGCAGCGAGGTTCGGTTGCTAGGCGGTCAGGTCGCTGCGTTCGCCGTCGTACTCGTCGTCGACCCAGGCGCTTCCCGTCAGGAGCTCCTGGGCGAGCGGGGACTGTGAGTAGAGAACGACGCGGCCGACGCGAGCGCGCTCGACCAGCCGAGCCACCGACAAGACGGCGAGATGCTGCGACACCGCGCTGGGTGTCACGTCGAGCAGGCGGGCGATCTCGCTGGTGGATCGAGGTTGGTCGAGAGCCGCGAGCACGCCGGCGCGGCGACGGCCGAGCAGGTTGCAGATCGCGGCCGAAGACACCGGCGTGGCATCGCGCCACGCGAACCCGGCCCGGCGGGCGCGGTACTGCACCACGGGTGCGGCTTCGATGTCGATCTGCGCCACCGGCCCGGGCATGATCACGCTCGGGATCAGCTGGACGACCGTGCCCGGCGCGATCGCCCGGTGCAAGTCGGCGGCGATGTTGACGTTGAGGCTGCTCCCGGTCCAGTGGATCTGCGGGTCGATCCGGTCGAAGGCGGCGCCGGGCCCGATCTCGGCGCACTGCACGCCGCGGTAGAGCAGGTCGGCTTCGAGGATCGCGCGCATTCGTGGCCAGCGCGGCGCGATGACGACCTCCCAGTAGTGGGTGAGCGCGTCCGCGATGCGGTCCCGTACGCCGATCGGGTCGCGCTCGAGGCCGACTAACGCGGCGGGCAGCCTGCCGTCGGGATAGACGACGTGGAAGTCGTCGAGCACCGTCTCGGCGGGAGTCGCGCGGACCTGCGCGAGCTGCTCGTCGATGGCGGGACGAGCACGCATCGGAGCAGGCGTCACGAAGTCAGGGATCCAGCTGATCGGGCTGATCAGGCCGCGCAGCACCGCGTGGTCGAGGTCCGGTAGTCGGCGTACCGGCCGGGCCCACGCCGTCGGCGGAGAGTCGGGGCACATGTAAACGGGAAACAGGCTCGCGATCGTCTCGTGCAGAGGCGAGATCGTGAAGCGGGTCGCAGCAACGTCGTCCGCCGCGAACTTGAGGTTGATCAAAAGCTCCGACCCATCGTCAGCGGCAACCGCGGTCTGTTGATCCATCGTGATCGTGGCGCGCTCACGTCCGCGGCGGGTCACAAAGCAATCAAGATTCGGCATTGGTTCGGCCACGGGGACCAGGCCTGCATCAGTTCGTCGGCGGTCCGGAGCTGCCGCTCACGCCGACGTCGTCGCCTGCGGCACGAAGCTTTCAAACAGCTCGCGGAACTGTGCAGCCGCCGACGGTGACCCGTACGGCTCGAGCGCAATCATCGCCTTGACCAGCAGGACGAGGTCGGTGAGGCCGGCACCGTTGGTCTGGAAGGCCGCGAAACAGGGTCGATAGTTCGCGCGCTTCGGACGGTAACGCTTCGCCAGGCAGGTCGCAGAGCGCTGCAGCACATGCGCCATCGTGACCAGACGGTGATACGCCGCGCCCGCGACCGATGCCGGAACTCCGATTGGCGCCGGCACGAGCCCAAAGGCCGCTGAGAGCATCTCGTCGCTGCCCTGCGCCAATGCTTCGTACTGACTGTCCACCAGGTACGGGTGCTTGACCTTGACGAACGTGCGGATGGCCGAGTCCGTGATGGAGAACGCGGCGTCGACCGCCAGCCGCGTCGCCGCCGCCTCGCTGGCGGTCGGTGTCGGAGACGCCGCGCCCCGATCGCCGGATGACCCGTTTGCGCACCCGGTCATGCCGAGCACAGCGGCGAGTGCGATCACGGCCAGTCCGAAGCGACTGACCGGAGCCTTCATGACCGCCTCCCCCGCCGCGGGCCAAGCGCGATCGTCCCACAGCGATCAGCGGCTGGCACCGCGGTGATCACGACCCGCGTTGAGCGGCGATCGGGCGAAGGATCCGGCGTAGCTGCTCGAGATCGGCGGGATCGAGGGTGTTCATCGCCTGCGGCGGCGTGCTGAGGATCTCGTCGGCGCGGCGGGCGATGTCGGTGCCTTTGCGGGTCGCCTCGACCAGCTTGGCGCGCCGATCGGTCGGGTGCGGGCGGCGCTTCGCGAGTCCCAGCTCCTCCAGCTCGTCGACCATCGTCGTGACATTGGGCGGGTCCATCTCGAGCGAGCGCGCCAGCTCGCCCATCGACATCGGCCGGCGCGCGATGCGGCGGATCGCACGCACCCGGCTGAAGCTCATCCCGAGCGTCTCGGACACCTCGCGGCGCCGGACGTTGTCGAGCACGAGCTCACACATGACCGCCCAGACCTCGCGCGCATCGATCGATGGCGCCGCCTGCTCGGGCCCGGCCGGTTCCTTGATCACCGCGATCCCCCATTCGCTCCGAGGACCTCGGGGTTGAGCTCCTCCGCCGTACGGCGAGCCGAGGCAAGCGCCGACCGCGAGGTCGCGATCCAGCCGAGCGCGGCGACCACGGCGCCGCAGCCGCCCAGCACCCACCAGCCCGCGTGGCTCGCGGCGGCGAGGTCGCCGCCGTGGGTCGACTGCCCGATCCGCGACGTGACGAGCGCGCCGACCACGGCCACGCCGAGCGTGGAGCCGATCTGTCGAGAGGTCGATGCGATCGCCGACGCGACGCCCGCCTGTGCCCGCGGCATGCCGGAGACGGCGGCGTTCGTGATCGGCGCGTTGACCAGGCCGAACCCCAGCCCGAAGACGACGTACGCCGCGAACAGCAGGGTGAACGACGTCGTCGGTGTGATCCTTGCGAGCATCACGCAGGCAACGAGCAGCGAGAGCCCGGCAACGATCGACGGCACGCGCGGGCCGCGATGCCCGACGATGCGCCCCGAGATCGGGGCGAAGATCATCGTCATGATCGCCATCGGAAGCGTGTCGAGACCGGCGTCCAGCGGGGACAGGCCGCGCACGTCCTGCAGGTACAGCGTGTTGATCAGTAGGAACCCGCCGAGCGTGGCGAACGCCGCGACCGCGGTGAGCGTTGCCGACGAGAACGGCACCGAGCGGAAGAACCGAAGGTCGACCAACGGCTCGGCGCGGTGCGACTCGGCGTACAGGAAGGTAACGAGCGCGACCGCCGCTACGACGAACGCGGCCACGATGATCGGCGAGCTCCAGCCGCGGCGCGGCGCCTCGATGATGCCGTAGGTCAGCGTGGCAAGCAGGACAAGCATGAGCGCCTGGCCGACCGGGTCGAAGCGACGCGCGCGCGGTGCCTTCGACTCGGGGACGTAGCGCAGCGACAGGATGATCGCGGCGAGGCCGACCGGAAGGTTGATCCAGAAGATCGAGCGCCAGCCGGCCGAGGTGACGAGCAGGCCGCCGACGATCGGGCCTAGCGCCATCGAGATCCCGACCACACCGCCCCAGACGCCGACCGCCTGCGCGCGCTCGCGCGGATCGGTGAAGGTGTTGGTGATGATGGACATCGCGACCGGGTTCAGCATCGAGCCGCCGATCGCCTGGACCATCCGGAAGATCACGAGGAACAGCAGGCTCGGCGCGAGGCTGCACAGCAGCGACCCGAGCGAGAACAGCGCCAGGCCCACCACGAACGTGCGCTTGCGGCCGAGCCGGTCGGCGGTCGAGCCGGAGAGCATCAGCAATGTGGCGAGCACGAGCGTGTAGGCGTCGAGCGTCCACTGCAGCCCGGAGATGCTGCCGTGCAGGTCGCGGCCGATGACGGGCAGGGCGACGTTCACGATCGTGACGTCGAGCCCGACGATCAGCAGGCTCATGCAGCAGATCAGCAGGATGCCGATCCGGCGGCCGCGGCCGAGCTCGTGGATCGCGACGTCGGTCGGCGTACCGATCCGCTGGGCAAGTGCTTCTACTTTCGACATTGTTATGAATCTATCATGGTCTGCCGTGGCAGGCAAACCCCCGCCGTCTCCGCTGATCTTGACGTAGGAGGCGCACAATCGCGATTTGTGCGCCTCCTACGTCAAGATCACGAACGGGGTCGCGGTGGCTGTTCCCGACGGTGCCGGTGAGAGTCGCGGCATCGCGAGGGTGCAACCGGCGTGGCATCAAGGACATAGCCGAAACCGCGGACGTTGCGAAGGAGCGCACCCGCGTCGCCACCGAGTCGCCGCCGCAAGCCCGAGACCAGGGCACCAGTACGCCGGCGCGGATCGCGACACGGCTGATGAGGCAGCGCGGCCGCAGCGGCGTCTGCATAGCTGAGAATCCGACCGGCCTGACGAGCGAGGGCGGTCAACAACCGAAACTGCCCGAGTGGCAAGGGCGGCAGTGCGCGACCCGAGACCAGGACAAGGTAGCGATCTGCTGAGACCTCGATCGGGCCCACGACGAGCATCTCCGGGTCGACCTCGGCGGCACTGTGGCACGCGCGTTCTGCCAGAGTCATTCCGAGCCTGACTCGTAGCGGTAACCCACGCAGCGAACATTGACAATCACGCCACACGGTTCTTGGTCGTCGCAGAGGCGATCGCGCAGGCGCCGGATGTGGATCGGCAGCGTCCGCGAGACGTGCGCGCGCAAGGTGGGCCAGAGCGCCGACATCACCGACTCGTAGGAGACCGTCTCGCCCGCGTGCTGCATGAGTATCCGCAGTAGCTCGAACTCCTTGGCCGGCAGGGCCATCGGCGGACGGTTACCCACCTGCACCGAGTGGCCGTCGAGATCGAGGACCACGCGCCCGACGCAGAGCACTCGGCGCTCAGGTCGGACGGGTATGGCGGATTCCACAGTGACCGAGCCTTCGCGTGTTCAGCCGAACCGGCCCGTGATGTAGTCCTCGGTCCGCTTCTCCGTCGGGTTGGTGAACAACCTCGTCGTCGAGCCCATCTCCACGAGGACACCCGTTCGCCCCTCGGGAGTGACCTCGACCGTGAAGAAGCCCGTACGGTCGGACACCCGTGCGGCCTGCTGCATGTTGTGGGTGACGACCACAATCGTGTACTCGTTCTTGAGTTCGGCCATCAGCTCCTCGATCGCATAGGTAGCGACCGGATCGAGCGCCGACGCCGGCTCATCCATCAGGATCACATCGGGCTTCACGGCGACCGCGCGAGCGATACATAGCCGCTGCTGCTGCCCGCCTGACAAGCTGAAGGCGCTTGCCTTCAGCTTGTCCTTCACCTCGTCCCACAACGCAGCACGTCGCAGCGACTGCTCGACCAGCTCGTCGAGATCGCCCGAGTAACCATTCGTACGGGGAGCGATCGCGACATTCTCATAGATCGACTTGGGGAACGGGTTCGGACGCTGGAAGACCATTCCCACGCGGCGGCGAAGGTCGGCGGGGCGCACCGACGGCGCATAGACCGACTCGCCGTCGAACTCAATCGAGCCTTCGACGCGGGCCGCCGCGACCATGTCGTTGAGCCGGTTCAAGCATCGAAGGAAAGTCGTCTTGCCGCACCCCGAAGGGCCGATCAGCGCCGTAATCTCCTTGCGGCCGATGCTGGCCGTGACGTCCCGAAGGGCTCGGACCTGGCCGTAGTAGAAGCTCAGGTTGCTGATCTCGAATACTGGGTTCAGCGGCTCATCGTCCGGCAGGGGCAGCCGGCCGGGAGACCAGTTCATCGGGTCGACCATGTCACCACTCATCGAAGGTTCGGGTTCCGGCGTGGAGGAGGGGGACGACACCGGGCCCGGTGCCGGTGCCGGTGCCGCCGTCATAGCGTCATCTGCCTGGTTGCCATTCGGGCCCGGCGGGAGAGCAGCCGGCCGATCCCGATCAGAACGATCAGCAGGATGAGACTGAACGCGCCGGCCGCCGCGGCCGTCGCGTGGGCCTGCGCACCGGGCAGCGCCAGGTCGGTGTACGTGACATTCGTCAGATAAGGCACGGCCTGATGGAACAAGTGCAGGCTCGGATTCGAATCCGAGAAGCCGGCCGTGTAGAGCAGCGGCGCCAACTCCCCGGTCGAGATCGCCAGCGCGACTATCAGCCCGCTCACAATGCCCGGCAGAGCGGGGGGTAGCAGGATCCGCCAAAGGATGGTGGTCTCACGCATGCCAAGGCCGGCTGCCCCTTCCCGCAGGTACGTCGGCAGCTGCCGGAGAGCGACCTCGGTGGTCTTCACGATGTACGGGACGACAAGCGTGGAAAGTGCGATAACCGCGGCAAGCAGCGAGAATCCCCAGTGGAACCCGACGACCAGGGTGACGTAGCCGACGTACCCGATGATGATGGAGGGTGAGCCGGCAAGGACCTCGGAGTAGAACCGGAGGATTCGCTCGGTGCGTCCGGAGGCGAACTCCGCGAGATAGATGCCGGCACCGACTCCGATGCTGCCGGCGACGATGAGGACTCCCAACAGGAGCAGGAGCGTGCCCAAGATCGCGTTCTCGATCCCGCCTGCATTCGTGCGGTGGGTGATGAGTGACCAGCTCATCGCCGGCGCCGCCTGATGAAACACGCTCACCAGCACCGAGATAGCGGGCGCGATGATCAGCGCAAGGGCAAGCGTGCAACCACCCCAGAAGACGCGGTCCTTCCAGCGACGTCGCCGCATCACACACCCCTGCCGACCGGCAGTCCGACCGGGCTGAAGCGGTTCGCAAGGGCACGACCGCCCAGGTTGGCAGCCAGCGTCACCACGAGCAGTACCAGTCCGACCTCGGCGAGAGAGTGAACCGCCATCTTCGTGGAGTCCGTCAACGCGCCGTCGAGGATCGCAGCGATCGTGCTCGCCATTGAAGAGAACGGCGCAAAGATGTTACGTGGATAGGTATTAAGGGCGTTGCCGCTGATGATGAGGACCGCAATGGTCTCCCCGAGCGCCCGGGCGAGTCCGAGGATCGATGCGGCGATGAGACCCGTCCTGATGAACGGCAACGTGACGGTCCGAATCGTCTCCGAGTGCGTCAGGCCGAGCGCAACCGCACCCTCCTTCGAGATCGCCGGGACCGAGCGCACGAGCTCGCGAGTGATCGAGGCGATGATCGGGATGATCATCACCGCGAGAACCAGTGACGCCGTCAACAAGCCCTGCCGGGCCGGAATCTCTCCTGAGAGCCAAGGAATGTGCAGCGCCGCAATCCAACGAAAGACGGTTCGCGACACCAGCGGACCGAACGCGTAGACACCCCACAGCCCGAAGATCACGCTCGGAACACCTGCGAGGAGCTCGAGAAACACGCCGAGCGGACCTTGCAGGCGTTCCGGCAGTTTCTCGACCAGGACGATCACGCCGCCGACGGCAACCGGTACGGCGACGAGCAACGCGATGAACGAGGACAGCAGGGTTCCGACAAGCAGGGGCAGCACGCCGTACGCCGCCCCATGCGGCGCTTTGTAGCCATGGTGCACCTCGAGGCTGCCGCCGTAGAGATTGCCGAGGGTAAACGTCTTCGTCGTAAAGAAGTGCCAGCCGTTGAAGACGATTGCTGGGTAAGCGGAACGAACGATCTCGTAGGCAAGAAAGGCCAATGCCGCGGTGGGGACGACTGCAGCAAGGGCGAGCAGACTTCGGACGATTCGCTCGGTCGGGCCGACCGAGCGGGCCGCCCGGGTCGCGCGCCAACGGCGCCACGACCCGGTACGGCCCTCAGCGGTGACGCTCATCCGTCAGCCAGTAATCTTCGCTACCGCCGCCTTCGCCATGGGGACCACCGACGACGGCAACTTCACGAAGTCCTCGGCCGAGAGCAGCTTCTGCGTGCTCCCACCGCTCGGACTCATCGTCCAATCGAGGAAGTTGCGGATCGCCTGGGCCGTGGTCGAGCTGGACTGCTGCGACTTCACGACGATGTACTCGAAGTTGACCGTGGGGTAGGAGTCCGCACCGGGCTCGTAGATCAGCGACTGGGCCAGGTTCGAGGGCAAGTTGGACGAACCTTGGGCGGCCGCCGCGGTGATCGTCTTGGCGGTTGGCAGAAGGAACTTGCCGGACTTGTTCTGCAGCATTGCCTCACCGAGACCGGCCTGCTGGGCCTGCGCCTCTGCGCTCACGCCGACGTACGCGACACAGCCCGGTGTCGACTGGCAGGTCTGCACCATGCCCGGGTTGCCATTTGCGGTCACCTCGCCTGCGGCGGCCGGCCACGTCACCGTGGTGCCGAAGGCGGGCCCGTTCTTCCACGCCGCGTTCGTCGCGGAGAGCAGGCTGGTGAACAGGAAGGTGTCACCTGAGGAGTCGACCCGGCGAACCGGCACGATCGTTTCGGCCGGGAGCTTCACCCCGGGGTTGAGCGCGGCGATGGCGGGATCGTTCCACTTGGTGATCTTGCCCTCGTAGATCTCCGCGAGGATGTTGCCGGACAGCTTGAGGTGCTGGATCCCCTTGAGGTTGTAGTTGACCGCCTGCGCTGACACCACGACCGGGACATTCATGATGCCAGGCGTCTGGCTGAACTGGCCTTGACTCAAGTAGGCGTCTGAGCCGCCCATCTGGACCGTACCGCTGATCGCGTCACTGATTCCGACGCCTGAGCCGCCAGCCGCAGGTGCGAGCTTGATCGACGGGTAAGCCTGCTTCAGCGGCGAGACCAACTCCTGTAGGTAGGGATAGAGCAGGCTCGAACCTGCCTCGTTGAGGGTGCCCCCACTTCCCGATCCTGATCCCGATCCCCCGGATCCCCCCGAGGAACTCGAACCGCAGGCGGCCATGGTCAGGCCGAGGACTGCGATCACAGCAGCGGTTAGCAGGCGTTTCACGGTCACCTCTCGCTCGGTTGGCTCCGACACCGAGTCGGAGCAGTCGTGCGCACAGCCGGTCCAGCCGACGCACATATCTATCGTGGGACGATGTACATGTATCGGGAGACGATATGAGTGCAGATCCAACGGGTGGTCCACATTCGATGGCCACCAGCGGAAGCCGAGGCAAACGCTGGGTAAACAACCTCAGGCGAGGCTCCGGCCGGTGGTGTCGCTGGGGGTCGCGGGGTGTGCGCAGGGCCGCGCGGCGGCTAGCTCACTCGCTGCCGCGGTAGGCCGCCGGACTCCTCGGTGACCCCACGCAGGGCAGGGCCGAGGGTTCTCAGTTCTCGTAGATGAGCAGAGGTCAGCTTCTTGATGCTGCGCTCGCCACGCGCGGTCAGGGCGAGCCGCACGACCCGCCGGTCCTGCTTGTCTCTTTGCCGCTTGATGAAACCGAGCGTCTCGGTACGGCCGGCGAGTTCTACGGCACTGTGATGCCGGATCAACAGATAGCCAGCGACGTCGCCGATCGTCGGGCCCTTCGGGTCAGGATGGCCCTTCACCGCCAGCAGAAGTTGATGCTGCGCGTGGGTGAGACCCACTGCCGCCGCCTGCTGCTCGCTCCAATGACTGAACTCGCGCATCGCGACCCGGAACCGAAGTAGCGCCTCGTAGTCGAGGTCTACAGCGTGCTGCACCTGACCCGCCTCGAACTCGAATCCGCCAATACCTGATCATCGCACTTCGGAAAGGATTTGTGGAGCCCGCCGGCGTTGTGCAGCGGCCGGTGTTACCGGGCTCGCTCGCCCCGTAAGGCTTCTTACGGGGTTCTGAACAGTCGTCGCCGACGGCAATGCGACAGCGACCAGCGGTGTACCTCCTGGTGTGTGCCGGTCGACAGACCGGCTCGTCGACCCAAGGAGATTGCTCGTGAAACCCCTCAAGCTCGCCGTCAGCCTGGGCAGCGTCGCCGCCCTGAGCCTGGCCGGTCCTGCCCTCGCGGCCCAGGCCGCCCCACATCACAGCTCACCGGTCATCGGGCACGTCTACGTCAACGACAACACCACCGGCACCAACACGATCGGAGGCTTCGACCGGCACGCCGACGGATCCCTGACGCCGGAGTCGGGATCGCCGTACGCCACCGGCGGCCAGGGCTCGGGTGCGGGCACCGCATCGCAGGGTGCCTTGCAGGAGACGCCAGGCGACCGCTTCCTGGTGGCGGTGGACGCCGGCAGCGACCAGATCTCGGTGCTTCGCCTCGACCGAGCCGGCGTGCCGCACGAGGTCTCCAGCGGCACCGTCTCCTCTCACGGCAGCGAGCCGGTCAGCATCGCAATCACGCCGTGGGGCCGAGCCGATCTGGTCTATGTCGCCAACGCGGGCGACCCGTCCAACGGCTACACCGGCGGCAACTACACCGGCTTCTTCCTCAGCCGCGCCGGCATCCTGCACCACATCAGCGGGTCGACCGTCGCGGTGCCGGACGGCTCGCAGCTCGGTGACGTGTTGTTCAACTCGACCGGTACGTCGCTCGTCGGCACGCGGGTTGCAACCTCGCTGGTCGACAGCTTCAACGTCGGGCGGAACGCGTTGCTCTATCCCGCACCCGGCTCCCCGTACACCGCACAGGGGCCCGGGCCGCTCGGCTCCGAGTTCCGGCCGACCAACCCGCAGCAGCTGTTCGTGTCCAACGCACACGGCGGCCAGAACAACGGCACGATCTCGGCGTTCTCGGTCTCGCGCAACGGCAACCTCACCTCGATCGGCGCCGGTCCGTACGCCGACAACCAGACCGCGCCGTGCTGGGTTGAGATCAGCCACAACGGCCGCTACCTGTTCACCACCAATACTGCGGTGCCGAGCATCTCGCGGTACTCGATCGCGGGCGACGGCACCATGACGCTGCTCGGCAGCACCGCGCTCGACCCGACCACCGAGAAGGCCCCGATCGACCTGCGGCTCTCGCCAGGTGGCCACACCCTGTACGTCGTCGACGGTGGCGCGGCGACGATCAGCGCGTTCCACGTGAGCGGCGGGAGCCTCACGGCACTTCCGGGCGCACCGGTGAGCGTCACCGGATCGGTTGCGCCGGCAGGGATCGTCGTGAACTGACGATCCCGACTCGCATCCGGCGGGGTCGGCGGCTCATCACCGCCGTCCCCGCCGTTTTGCGTTCCGCCTTACGGAATCCTTAACCCCCATCCACCATCGAGCTTGGACACCTAACCTCGAGTCATGGGGCACGTCCTGGTCGTCGATGACGACCCGACGGTCAGCGACGTCGTCGCTCGCTACCTCACGCGCGACGGTCACGACGTCGAGATCGTCGGTGACGGCCTGGATGCGTTGCAACGGGCCGCCTCGAACCCGCCGGATCTCGTCGTTCTCGACCTGATGCTTCCGTCGATGTCGGGACTGGACGTCTGCCGCCGGCTTCGCGAGGCCGGGCCGGTGCCGGTGATCATGCTCACCGCGCGCAGCGAGGAGAGCGACCGCGTAGCCGGCCTCGAGCTCGGCGCCGACGACTACGTGACGAAACCGTTCAGCCCTCGTGAGCTCGCGTTGCGGGTGGACGCCGTACTGCGCCGCGCGTCCGGAGCACTGGTCGCGGGCAGCGAAGGTCGGCTGGTCGACGGCGACCTCGTGATCGACCACGCCGCTCATCAGGCGACCAAGGCGGGCGACGTCCTCTCGCTTACGGCGCGCGAGTACGACCTACTCGCCTTTCTCCTGGCCCACCCGCAGGTCGCGTTCACCCGCGAGCAGCTCTTCGAACGCGTGTGGGGCTGGAGCTTCGGTGACGTGTCGACCGTGACGGTCCACGTACGCCGGCTGCGGGAGAAGATCGAGGACGACCCGAGCCGGCCGCAGCGGTTGGTGACGGTCTGGGGCGTCGGCTACCGCTACGAGACGGTGGCTCAACCGTGACCCACATGATCGTCATCTCGGTCGCTGCTGCCCTCGTCACCGGGCTGGTGGGCGCGGCCGCCGTGTGGTTGCTGCGGCGACGGATCAGCTCGGCGCTGATCGTCTCGACGGTCGCGGTCGCCGCGCTGGCGACCATCGCCGGGGTCGTTGCCGCGGTCGAGACAATGACGATCTCCGCGCACGACAGCGCCGTACTCATCGTGGTTGTCATCGTTTCGGCGCTGGTCGCCGGAGGCTGCGCATGGGCAGTCGGGCGCGGCGTCACCTCAACCATGAGGGCACACGCCGACGCCCTCGCGCATTACGAGTCGGACCGCGCGGTCGAGGCGAGCCGCCGCGAGCTGGTTGCCTGGATGTCACACGACCTGCGTACGCCGATCGCAGGCATCCGCGCGATGGCCGAGGCGCTCGAGGACGGTGTGGTCAGCGACGAGGCAACGGTCGCTGCGTACCACCACACGATCCGTGACGAGTCGGTGCGCCTCGCGGCCATGGTCGATGGCTTGTTCGAGCTGGCCCGGCTGCACAGCGGATCTCTTGCCCTGCAACGAGAACGCGTCCCAGTCGCCGATCTGGTCGCCCAGGCGCTGCCAACCGCAGCGGCGCTCGGCGCGGAGAAGGACATCGAGGTAGCCGCCGACCTCGACGGCGCGGTTGTGGACGTCGACATCGAGGAGTTCGGCCGCGTCCTCCGCAACCTGCTGTCCAACGCGATCCGGCACACCCCGCCTGGCGGAGTGATCGCCATCACTAGCCGGACGAGCTCCGGCCGGAGCGAGATCGGCGTGCACGACCAATGCGGCGGGATTCCGGAGGAGCACCTGCCGCGCGTGTTCGACATCGCGTTCCGCGGCAGCGTCGCGCGGACCCCGGAAACCGATCGCGGTGCCGGGCTCGGGCTCGCGATCGCGAGCGCGATCGTCCAGGCGCATGGCGGCTCGATCACGGCCGCCAATATCGACGACGGCTGCACGTTCTCGATCGCGCTGCCGATCGCTCCGGGCGGCGCCAGCCCGGCGCCACCGGATGCGCGCGATCAGGAGAGCTTGGTGCGCGGACGGTCCTCGAGCTCGCCGTCGACCCAGAGCTCGACCTTCTCGTTGTAGAAGCAGACCAGGCCGGCGATCTTCTGCGACTCGGGCAGCGGCGTGCGGTAGGTCCAGACCAGGTCGTCGTACGTCTTTCCGTTGACGTTCAGCGACCAGTACGACGCGGTGCCTTTGTAGGGGCAATGGGTCGATGAGTGGGTGGGCGTCAGCAGATCGAGCCGCACGTCAGACATCGGCAGGTAATAGCGCGACGGGAGACCGGTCTCGAACAGGATGTGCGGTGAGTGGCTGTCAGCGACGGTCACGCCGTCGACGACGACGCGCACGTGTCGCGAGGACTGGAGGATGTCGACTCGCGTATAGGGGTCGCGCGGATGCGTGTAGATCGGCTCGTCCTCCTCGAGCCACTCATCGATCGCGTCCCACTCGAACCGGACGTGATCCACGATGTCCTCGATCGGGGACACCGGGTAGCGGCGGCCGGCCGACTCCCGGACGATCGTGTCGAGGTGCAGGTTGACGACTTCGGCATCGCCACGGCTCGGCGAGTGCTGCGTCTCGCCGTTCGCGCGCAGCTCACCGAGGACGTCCTTCGCGGGGATGTAGTACTGCGGATAGGCCGGGCCTTCCCACACCATCAGCGCCGACGTCGTCTCGAAGGCGAGCCGCCCTTCGACGTAACCGCGCACGCGCTTGGCGCTCGGCTCGGTTTTGACCCGACCACGCTCAGGCGCCGTGCCTTGTCCCGAACCGCTCGTTGCCCCGCCACCGCTCACCTGCTCGACCTCCGGCCGCTTCGCCTCACCATTGTCGACAAGGCGAGTGTCCGTGATATTCCGCGCCGAGCCCGTAACAATCGAGGTGAGGCAGACCTGCACGAGGGCGTCGACCAGCGCCGGGCCGCCACTGACCGAGGAGCGAACCGCATGCGCGTCCTGCTCGCCGGCGCGACCGGTGCGATCGGCCGCCAGCTGACGCCGCTGCTCGCTGCGAACGGCCATCAGGTCTTCGGCCTGATCCGCCCGGATCGCGGGCCGGGCCGCGTGCGGGACCTCGGCGGTACGGCGATCATCGGGGACCTGCTCGACGCCGGCCAGGTCATGCAGGCAACCGAGCGGGTCGAGCCCGAGGCGATCATCCACATGGCGACCGCCATACCCCGCGACCTCAACCCACGTCGCTTCGCGACGCAGTTCGCGGCCACCGACCGGCTGCGCCGCGAGGGCACCCGGCACCTGCTGCGCGCGGCGGCACAGCACGGCGTGCACCGGGTCATCGCGCAGAGCATCGCGTTCGGCTACGAGCCGGCGCCCGACCTCGCCGACGAAGACGCGCCCCTGTGGACCACGCCGCCGAAGCCCGCCGTCGACACCTTCGCCGCGCTGCGCGAGCTCGAGCAACAGGTGCTGGGCGCGAGCGGCGTCGTACTCCGGTTCGGCCATCTCTACGGGCCGGGTACGAGCTTCGCCAGCAACGGCGGGGTGATCCTCGCCCTGCGTGCAGGCAAGCTGCCGATCGTCGGCGGCGGAGGCGCGGTGTTCTCCTTCACCCACACCTACGACGCGGCGACCTCGGTGCTCGCCGCGCTCGACTCGTCCGCGACCGGAGCCTTCAACGTCGTGGACAGCGATCCGACGCCGGCGCACGTCTGGATCCCCGAGGTCGCCACCGCGCTCAAGGCGCCGCGTCCACGCAAGGTGCCCGCTGGGCTCGCCCGGCTCGCCGCCGGCAGCTGGGGAGTTGCCTACATGACCAAGCTGCGCGGAGCGGACAACACACGGGCGATGGAGCAGCTCGGCTGGAAGCCGCGCTACGAGTCCTGGCGCACCGGGCTCGTCGAAGACATCCTGGGCCGCACCTAGGCCCGCGCCCCCGCTTCGTGAGGTTTTTGGCGGTTGGGCCGCGCGCCAGGACCGGCGGTGATAACGTCCCCGCCCGCCGGATCGGAGTGGGCGAGGTAGCGCCATGACCACGTTTCGATCAGTCTCGCGCCGGACCTGGCGGGCCGGCGGTCTCGGGCTCGTGACCCTCGCGTTGCTGGCGGCTCAGGCCGGAGCGGCGACCGGCGCCGCGCTGGACTGGTCCAAGGTCTCCGCGCAGACGCCGCCGGGTACGCCGTACTCGATCTTCTTCGCCACCCTCGCCTGCCCGAGCAAGACGATGTGCTGGGCGACCGGATCGGCGAACACCGCCAAGGGCGTCTCGCCGGTCCTTGAGCGCCTGCACAAGGGCAAGTTCCACGCCGTCTCGACCCCCGTCGCACACGCCACGCTCGAAGGAGTCGTCTGCCGCAGCACCCGGAACTGCGTTCTCGCCGGCTCCGTCGCGGGCGCCACGACCACGAAGCCGATCCTCGAGAAGTGGAACGGGCACAAGTGGTCGAAGGTCGCCGCACCCAATCCGAAAGGCAATGACAACGAACTGCTGGATCCCGCCTGCCCTTCCGCGCATTTGTGCATGGTGGTTGGTTGGTACGGCGACAGCACCGTGAACCCGATCACGCTGCATCCGTTGCTCGAGCGCTCGACGGGAAAGAAGTGGTCGATCGCCAAGGCACCCCCGGTGCCGTCAGATGCGCAGAGCGCGAGCCTCAACGCGCTCAACTGCGTGTCGAAGACCTCGTGCATCGCGATCGGCTCGTTCATCCCGAAGGGTGGCTTCGACTCGCACACGTACGCCGACCGGCTGCACGGCAAGAAGTGGTCGCTGATGACGGTGCCACAGCCCTTCCAAGGCACTTATGCCTACGCCGCGGACTCCGACGTGAAGTGCAGCTCTGCGAAGTCGTGCGTGATGACCGGCTACGCGGCACCTGACGCACAGGGACGTACGTCGTACACCCCGGAGGCGTGGAGCTACAACGGTACGAAGTGGAAGCTGCTCACCCTGCCGAAGTCGTTCGTGCAGGCCGGCGGCGCGTTCGACGACGTCGCATGCTCCTCGAGCAGCACCTGCTGGCTGATCGGCTTCGAGTACAGCTCGTCGGCCGGCGCTACCGGGCGCGCCTATGCGATGCGCTGGAACGGGCACAAGCTCACCGCGGCGGCCGCGATCGCGCAGCCGTCAGGAGGGTTCAGCGAGCTCGACGGCGACGGCTGCGTGCACCACGGCGAGTGTTACGCCCTCGGCGACAACACGCAGACCAGCGGGAAGGTGAGCGCGTTCGCCGACCGCGCCGGCTGACCCGCTTCGCCCTCAACCCTCGTGACCCCCTGACCGTCGCGCCCCGTCGTGATCTTGACGTGAGGAACGCGCGGGCGCGGGGTTCAGCCGGTGAGGATCAGGCGTTGGTCGCAGGCGTCCGCGATCGCGGCGTCGTGGGTCGCGATCACCACTGCGGCGCCGTAACCGGCGGCGATCCGCAGCACGTCCATCACCCGGTCACGCGAAGCCTCGTCAAGCTCGCTGGTCGGCTCATCGGCGACCAGCAGGCGCGGCCGGCCGATGACCGCTCGCGCGGTCGCCACCCGCTGGCGCTGACCGCCGGACAGCTGCGCCGGTAGCCGGCCGGCGAGCCGGTCCAACCGGAGCTGGGCGAGCACTGCCTCGGTTGCGCTGTCGATCTCCTCGTCCGGGTGGCCGGACGCCTGCAGCGGCAAGCTCACGTTCTCCTCGACGGTCAGCGTCGCCGCGAGCACGACCGGCTGTGTCACCACGCCGATCCGGCGCCGGTCGACGACATCAGCGGGTACGTCGTCGACCAGCGCGACCCCGTCCGAGGGGGGTGCGAGGCCGGCGAGCGCCGCCAGCACGCTGGTCTTCCCGGATCCGCTCGCGCCGACGACCGCCAAGATCACCCCGTCCTCGACGGTGAGGTCGAGCGGCTCGAGCAACCGGCGTTCCCCGACGCGTACGCCGAAGCCGTCCAACCGGAGCGTCATCGGTCGACCTCGCCATCACCGCGACTGAGCCGGACGTGAGGCGCGTCGGCCACGATCCGCACCCGGCTACCCGGAGGGAGCAGGGCCAGCGCCTCGGGGCTGAGCGGCACCGTGCCGTCCGGACCAACGATCGCGAACTGCTCGCCCGCCGTTCCGTCCAGGCCGACCCGCCCGTTCTGCATCGTCACGGTGCGTGGGAACGTCGAGGCGACGCTGCGGTCATGCGTGACGGCGATCACCGTCGTACCCGCCTCGCGGGTCGTCTCGTGCAGCGTCGCGACGACCGTCGCCTTGGATTCCGCATCGAGCCGGCTGGTGGGCTCGTCCGCGAGCAGCAGCGCCGGCCGGCGCGCCATCGTGACCGCGAGCGCGATGCGCTGCTGCTCGCCAGCCGACATCGTGCCCACCCGCTGATGCCCCTGCGGCCGCATCCCGTAACGCGCGAGGGTTCGTTCGGGCGCACGGTCGCCGGCGCGGCGCAGCAGCTGCACCGGAGTCGCGAACGGGGGCAACACCGTGGTCGGGTCCTGAACGAGCAACCCGACGCGGTCGCGGCGCAGCTGCCGGCCACCGCCGGCGTCGCGCGAGCTCATGGTGCGGCTGTCGACCGAGACCTCACCGGTCGTCGGGACCTGTAGGCCCGCAAGCAACGACAGCAGCGTCGACTTCCCGGACCCGGACGGTCCGAGCAAGGCGATCGACTCGCCCGGCTCGACGTGCAGGTAGACGTCGCGCAAGGCGACGACCTGTTCGCCCTGGCGCTGGTAGAGGTGCGTGACCTCGCGCAGCCAGACCTCGGCTCCCCGGCTGGTCTCGGTCGCCTTCATACCGCGGTCTCCCTCGCCCGGCGCAGCCCCGAGGTGCGGATCGACCAGCGCACGCTGAACGCCTCGACGAGCAGGAGCGGCAGCAGCGTCGCTGCGGCGGCGATGACCGCGGGCTCGGTCTGCACGGAAAGGATCGGCGCCGGTTGGGTGCCGCGCGCAGCCAGCGGCACGCCGGCGGCGGCCAGCCGGGCGACGAACAGTCCGGCTGCCGACCCGGCACCGACGCAGAACGCCATCCGTACGACGGCAGCGGCAAACCATCCGCAGCCGAGCGAGAACCGCGAAACACCGGCCGTCGCCAGCGCGACGTACTCGCTTCGCCGCCGGCGAGCCGCGACCGCCCCTTGCCCGCACAGCAGGGCCAGCGCGAGCAGCACCGCCATCGCGGCCACCGCGAGGTAGGCGTCGAGGCCGAGTGCGGGATCGAGCTGGTTCAGCCGGTGGATCGCCGCGGCCTTGGTACTGACGCCTTCGACCCGCACGTGCAACGCCTCGATGCGGGCCACGGCGTCTGCGGGGGCCCGGCTTCCGAGCCAGATCTGCGGCTGCACCAGCGTCGTACCAGGATTGGCACCCCGGTCGGCCAGCAACAGGTACGACAGGTCGACGAGCGTGCCGTTGTTCAGCAGCCGGGGCAGCGCTGCGGCACGCGCAACGACGTGGGCGGGCGGTTCGAAGGAGTCGACTCCGACCACGAGTGGTTCGCCCGGCGAGAAGACCGCCGGGATCTTCTTCGCCGCCTCGCGCCGCACCAGTGCTTCGCCACCGAGCACCGAGTCGTAGTGACCGGCCGTGATCCGCAGGCCGATCGGCACCGGCTGCAGGTGGAGCGCGTCACCGATCCACGGGCCGTTGCCGAGCCCGCCGATCGTGATGTCCAGCGGCTGGTGGCGCGGGGGGTTCGGAATGCTGAACGACAGAATGCGGCAGCCGCCCACCGCGCATCCGGGGGTGCGCCAGATGTAGTGGTGCCGGCCGGCGCGCAGGTCCTGCCCCTTCGCAGACCGCAGTGCACCGTTCGGCAGTGCGTAGTCGAGGGTGAGCGACTCGGGGACCTTGCCCGGCTTCGAGTTGTCGATGGCAAGCCGCAGCGGCGCGCCCTTGAAGGTGAACGGCCTGACCCGCATCGGGTCGATCAGCTTGGCGAGCTGTGCCGGCGTGCGCCCGGCCACTCGTCGTGACCAGCCGGCCACCGCGGCCAGCCGCGGCGCGTCGACGGCCAGGGTTCGCTCGTCCGGCGATCCGAGCGGCACTACCTGCACGGCGGCCATCGCCCACCGGCCGTTCGGGTCAAGCTGCTGCACGATGCCGGGCAGTGTCCTGACCGACGCAAGGTCGACGGACACGACCCGGTCCGCGCCGACGATCAGCCCGGCACGATCGTCGCGGTCCCTGACCGCGCCCCGGTCGATGGCGACCGCGAAGGCCAGCAGGCTGACCGCCATCGCCACGACCGCGGTCACTCGCCACGCATTGACGTCGCGCCGCAGCTCTCGGACCAGCAGGTACACCGACAGCCGGCGAGTACGCCGGGTCCGTCGCACCACGGGCCCGAGCAACGGCGGGATGCCGCGGGCGAGGAGCAACGCGACGGCGAGGCCGCAGATCGTCGGTGTCACGAGCGCCCACGGAGTGGCCTTCGATCGGATCCCGCCGGCGACCACGAGCTCGATCAGGCCGGCTACGGCAAGGGTGAAGATCGCGACTTCCCACCAGGTCGCAGCGTTGCCGGGCTCCGCGGTCGCCGACAGCAACGTCGTACGACGAGCCGCCCACAGCGCAATCACGCCAGCGGTGAGGATGCCACCGGCCGCGACCGCCGCAACGCCGAGCTGGCTGTCGTGCGGCAGGACGGGCACCGGGGTGCCTGGCAGCAACCAGTGCCCGAGCGCGAGCCGCACCGCAAGCCGGGCGAGGGCCGCCCCCGCCGCGCTGCCGAGGACCACCAGGACGATCGGCTCGATCGCGAGCTCGGCAGCGACGAGCAGCGCATGCCGACCGCGAACATTGGCAGCCATCATCTCGGTACGCCGCGCGGTCGAGGACACGCACAACACGACGGCGAGAACGAGCGCGAGCAGCGCGAGCAGCTGCGCGACCGATACCAGCGTCACCCTGCCGAGCGTGCTGCGATCCGCGGCATCGAGCGTGAGCAGCTGCGGCAGGTCGGTGGTGACCACGACGTGGCCGGTGTTGTCGATCGCCTGGAACACGGTGATCGCGTGCCGCAACGACGCAGCATCGGCCGGCACCACGCGCGAGGCCTGCAGCGGCTCACGAACGAAGACCTGCGCGAAGGTGTAGAGCGGGATCGCGTGGAACAACGCCGGAGTGGTCAGCACCGTGGTCGGCAGCGCCTGTTCCGGCGACGCCGTCGTCACCGGCGCGGCGCCCATCCAGTACGCCGCGCCCGGCTGCCGGACCTGGTAGGTCCCGACCAGCGTGACGAACCGCGACGGCGTCACACCGGTCGGCGGCCCCTTCTTGGTGTGAATGGTGACCCCGAGAATGGTCGTGTTGATCTGCCCGTTCGGCTCGACCTCCCACTGGTTGATCCGCAGCCGGCTGCCGATCTTCAGGCCGTCCTGAGCGGCGACCCCCGCCGGCAACGCAACGTCCGGCCCGGTAGTGGGGCAGGTGCCCGACACCATCTGCACCTGAGCACACAGGCCGCTGCTCGTCACGAGGTTGATCGGGTCGCTGACGAGGTGTCCCGGCCGCCACAGGTAGGCGGCGATCGACGTACCGGTGATGCGCTGCGATGCGAGCGGCAGGTTGCTGCTCACGTAGGTCTCGAGGTCCTTGAGCGGGTCGAAGCGCGGAGTGCCCGCCGCCGAGATCACCACTCCCGACTGCGCGGGTGGCGCGGCCTCCAACCGGGCGCGCAACCCGGACGTCGCGGCCGCGTCGCGATAGATGAAGGCGCCTGCCGCGGAACCCGCGGCAAGCATCGTGGTCAGGAGGATCATCACGGCGATCCCGCGCCGATGCCAGACGCCGGCAGCGGAGTACGAGGCCCACGCCCACGCTTTCGACCGCCGCACCCCGGGACCTCGCTTCTCTCCCGTGCACTGTGACCGACCGCGACGAGAGCCCGCGACGATCACCGCCGAATCGACGCCCAATCGTGACCGGCTCAAGGCCGGCCGGGTGCGGGCGGGTTTGAGCACGCTCTGATGGGCGTCCCGGGCGCTCTGGGCAGCTCTCGCCAGTGCTCCGGCAGGCTCGGCCTGGAACAGATCATCCCGATAACGCCGTGACGTACCGAATGTTCTTCGCCATACTGGAGGATTCAGCGAAGAGATCCCGCTTGATCATCCAGGAGGCCACATGCCGGAGCGCCGAGCCGCCCACGTACCCGCGGATCGCGTGCGCGCCACGCTGGGCGAGCACCTGCTCACCGACGGGCTCGAGATCGTGCTCGACCTCGAGCGCAGCCACGGCAGCTGGCTGGTCGACGCTCGGGACGGAACCGAGTACCTCGACCTCTACACCTTCTTCGCGTCCTCCCCGCTCGGCGCCAACCCGCCCGGGCTGGCCGATGACCCCGAGTTCCTGGCGTTGCTCGGCCGGGTCGCGACCGCCAAGCCGGCCAACCCGGACATGTACTCCACGCATCTCGCGGAGTTCGTCGAGACCTTCGACCGGGTGCTCGGCGACCCGGCGCTTCCGCACCTGTTCTTCGTCGAGGGCGGCGCGCTCGCGGTCGAGAACGCGCTGAAGGCCGCCTTCGACTGGAAGAGCCGGAAGAACGAAGCGGCCGGCCGGTCGCGCGAGCTCGGCACGAAGGCGATGCACCTGACCAACGCCTTCCACGGCCGGTCCGGCTACACGCTGTCGCTGACGAACACCGACCCCAACAAGACCGACCGGTTCCCGATCTTCGACTGGCCGCGGATCACCACCCCGGAGGTGATCTTCCCGGTCGCGGACCACCTAGCCGAGATCGAAGCCGCCGAGGCGCGCACGCTCGAGCAGGCGCGGGCGGCGTTCGAGGCCAACCCGCACGACATCGCCTGCTTCATCGCCGAGCCGATCCAGTGCGAGGGCGGCGACAAGCACCTGCGTGCGGAGTTCCTGCAGGCGATGCAGGCGATGTGCCACGAGTACGACGCGCTGTTCGCGCTGGACGAGGTGCAGACCGGCGTCGGCATGACCGGTACGCCGTGGCTCTACCAGCAGCTCGGGCTCGAGCCCGACCTGGTGTCCTTCGCCAAGAAGGTTCAGGTCGGCGGGGTCATGGCCGGGCGGCGGATCGACGAGGTCGAGGACAACGTGTTCCGCAAGTCCGGCCGGATCAACTCAACGTGGGGCGGCGGCCTGGTGGACATGGTCCGTTCCCGGCGGATCCTCGAGATCATCGAGGCCAACGGTCTGATCGACCACGCGGCGAAGCTCGGCGACGTCTTCCTCGGGCAGCTTCGGGACCTGGGCGAGCGGCACTCGGCGGTCGTCTCCAACGTCCGCGGCCGCGGCCTGATGTGCGCGTTCGACCTGCCGACCGAAGCGGTCCGCGACAAGGTGCAGAAGGACCTGCTCGGGGAGCGGGTAGTGCTGCTGCCCTGCGGCGAGCGGACGATCCGCTTCCGCCCGACGCTGTCGGTGACCGAGGAGGAGCTCGGCTTCGGCATCGCGGCGGTCGACCGCGTGCTTGCATCATTGGCGTCCTGAGGCGCCGGCAACCCGGACCACCGAAGACTGAAAAGAGCAGCGACATGACGCGCACGATCACGTCCGTCATCGGGGGTGCGCCGGTCAGCGGCGCGCCCGGTGGCCGCGTAGACGACCGCAACCCCGCCCGGCTCGACGACGTGGTCGGCGAGGTCGAGCTCGGCGACGCCGGCACGTTCGTCGCCGCCGCGAGGGCCGCGCGCGAGGCACAACGCGCGTGGGCCGACGTCCCCGCACCGGTGCGCGGTCGCGCGATCGCCCACATCGGCCGGGTCGTCGAGGCCAACGCGGAGTCGCTTGCCCGGCTGGTCACCCGCGAGATCGGCAAGCCCTACACCGAGGCGCTCGGCGAGGTCCGAGAGATCGTCGACACCTGCGACTTCTTCCTCGGCGAGGGCCGCCGGCTTTACGGCCAGACGGTGCCGAGTGAGATGCCGGACAAGCAGCTGTTCACGTTCCGCAACCCGGTCGGGGTTGCGGCGATCATCACGGCGGGGAACTTCCCGGTCGCCGTACCGGCCTGGTATCTCGTGCCCGCGCTGCTCTGCGGCAACGCGGTCGTGTGGAAGCCGGCCGACTACTCACCGGCGTGCGGCGAGGCGATGTACGAGCTGTTCGTCCGCGGCGGGGGTCTTCCTGACGGCGTTCTCAACCTCGTGCTGGCCGACGGTGAGAACACCTTCGCCGGGCTTTCCCAGGCGCTCGAGGCCGGGCTGGTGGACAAGGTCGGGTTCACCGGGTCGAGCGCAGTCGGGTCGAAGATCGGCGAGCTCACCGGCCGCCACCTGCAGTCCGCATGCCTGGAGCTCGGCGGGAAGAACCCGATGGTCGTGACGCCATCGGCCGATCTCGACCTCGCGGCCGAGGCCGCGCTGTTCTCGGGATTCGGCACGGCCGGACAGAGATGTACGTCGCTCGGCACGGTGATCGTGCACGAGAGCGTGCACGGCGACTTCATCGCACGCTTCGACAAGGCGACCCAGCAGGCGGCGGTCGGCGACCCGACCCAGGCCGTGGTCTACGGCCCGATGCTGGACGAGAAGTTCGGCGAGCGGTTCGAGGAGTTCCTCGGCTGGATCCAGCCGCATCACACCGTGCTCGGCTCGTCGAGCACCGGCCGGATCACGTCAGCCAACCCGCGCGAGGGCTTCGTCGGCGACCCGGAGGCGGGCGTCTACTACCACCCCACGATCCTCGACGGCGTGCGCGAGACCGACGATGTGTTTCGCAACGAGACGTTCGGCCCGCTCGTCGGCGTCACGACCTACCGCGACCTCGACGAGGCGATCCGGCTGGCGAACGCGCCCGGCTACGGCCTGTCCTCGTCGATCTACACGACCGATGCCAACGACGCGTTCCGGTTCCGCCGGGGCATCAGCGCGGGCATGGTCAGCATCAACAACTCGACGTCCGGCGCCGAGGCGCACCTGCCGTTCGGGGGCAACGGCAAGTCGGGTAATGGATCGCGGCAGTCCGGCGTATGGGTGCTCGACCAGTTCACCCGCTGGCAGGCGATGAACTGGGACTACTCGGGCCGGCTGCAGAAGGCGCAGATGGACGTGGCCGAGCTGGTGCCGGACGAGTCGTTCCGGCTGCCGGGCTGACCTGGACCGTCGAGCGGCATCGCGCGAGAGTTGTCGACGTGAGCGACCTGACGCCTGACGAGGCGCTCGACCAGCAGTTCCGGCGCGCCGTCGTGGCACTGCCGGATCGAGCCGGCCATGATCCGGTCGGCCCCGATGCGCCGCTGCGTCCGGACACCTCGCTGACCGGTGCGACGGCGCTCGCGCTGTTCGACGCGCAGGTCGGCAACCGGGCGCTCGACCTCGAGGCGCGCGCGTTGCGCGCCTCGGGACGCGGCTTCTACACGATCGGCTCGGCCGGGCACGAGGCGAACGCCGTCGTCGGGGCGGTGCTGAGCCCCGAGGACCCGGCGCTGCTGCACTACCGCTCCGGTGCGTTCTACCTCGCGCGCGCCGCGCAGGTGCCCGGGTCGACCGGGCTGCGCGACGTCCTGCAAGGCCTGGTGTCCTCGGTCAACGAGCCGATCGCGGGCGGGCGGCACAAGGTGTTCGGTCACCACGACCTCGCCGTGATTCCGCAGACCTCGACGATCGCGTCGCACCTGCCGCGCGCGGTCGGTGTCGCGTTCGCGATCGAGCGGGCGAAGAAGCTCGGGGTGCTCTGCGAGTGGCCGGCGTACGCCATCGCGGTCACGAGCTTCGGCGACGCGTCGGCCAACCACTCGACCGCGGTCGGTGCGATCAACGCGGCCTGCCAGGCGTCGTACCAAGGCCTGCCGATGCCGATCCTGTTCGTCTGCGAGGACAACGGCATCGGGATCAGCGTGCCGACACCGGAAGGCTGGATCGCGGCGGCGTACGGCAACCGCGAGCGGCTGCGCTACTTCAGCGCGGACGGCGACGATCTGATCGGCTGCTACAACGCCACCATCGCGGCCGCCAACTATGTGCGGTCGCGCCGGGCGCCGGCGTTCCTGCATCTTCGCGTCGTCCGTTTCATGGCGCACGCCGGCACGGACGCCGAGATCACCTACCGGTCGCAAGCTGCGATCGCCGCCGACTACGAGCGCGACCCGCTGCTCGCAACCGCGCGCCTGCTCGTCGAGTCCGGCGTACGGACTCCGGACGAGGTCCTTGCGACGTACGACGAGACCCGCGCGAGGGTCCACGCTCTGGCCCGGGAGGTCAGCGCCGACCGTCAGCTCGGCAGCGTCGAGGAGGTGATCGCCCCGCTCGCGCCGCGGCATCCGGATGCGGTCGCCGTACGGGCCGCGCAGCCGGCGCCGGCCGGGCAGCGTTTCGATGCCTTCGGCGGCCGGCTGCCCGAGGACGGCGAGCCGCTCACGCTGGCGGACAGCATCAACCGCGCGCTTGCCGATGCGCTCGCGAGCTACCCGAATGCGATCACCTTCGGCGAGGACGTCGGGCGCAAGGGCGGCGTCTACGGCGTGACCCGGGGACTTGCGCGCCGGTTCGGCGCGAGCCGGGTGTTCGACACGCTGCTCGACGAGCAGACCATCCTCGGCGTTGCCCTCGGCTCGGCGGTGTCCGGCCTGCTGCCGATCCCGGAGATCCAGTACCTCGCCTACCTGCACAACGCGGAGGACCAGCTGCGCGGTGAGGCGGCGAGCCTGCGGTTCTTCTCCAACGGTCAGTACCGCAACCCGATGGTCGTGCGGGTCGCGGGACTCGCCTACCAGAAGGGGTTCGGCGGGCACTTCCACAACGACAACGCGGTAGGGGTGCTGCGCGACATTCCCGGCATCGTCATTGCCGTCCCGGCTCGCGGCGACGACGCTGCCGCGATGCTGCGGTCCTGCATCGCAGCCGCGGAAGTGGACGGCACGGTGTCGGTGTTCCTCGAGCCGATCGCGCTCTACCACACGCGCGACCTGTACGAGCCGGGCGACGCCGCCTGGTTGTCGTCGTACGCCCCGCCTTCGCAGTGGCCCGACGCGCACGCACCGATCGGACGCGCCCGCGTGTACGGCGACGGTGCCGACCTCACGATGCTGACATTCGGCAACGGCGTCCCGATGTCGTTGCGCGTCGCGCGCCGGCTGGCCGACAGCGGGGTGCGTGCGCGGGTCGTCGACCTGCGCTGGATCGCGCCGCTACCGGCCGGCGACATCCTGCGCGAGGCCGCCGCAACCGGTCGGGCGCTCGTCGTCGACGAGACGCGGGCTTCCGGCGGGGTGTCCGAAGGCGTGATCACTGCGCTGACCGACGCCGGATACACCGGTCGCGTGGCGAGGGTCACCTCGACGGACAGCTTCATCCCGCTGGGAGACGCGGCCAACCACGTACTGCTCTCAGAGGCGACGATCGAGAAGGCTGCACTGGATCTCGTCGCCCGCTGACCCGGCCGCGGCGCGCGTGGCTTAGAAGTGTCTTGATCTTCGCCCTCGTGACCGGTTCAACGGCGGGTCGCGCAAACACACCGAAACCTGTGGTGCAGAAGGCGAAGATCAACGGCTAGTTACGCGAACGGATCACGCGCCGGCGCTACTGCTGGTAACCGCCGAGGAACCGGGCAAACCGCCCGATCGCGTCCTCGAGCAGCTCGACCGAGGGCAGCGTCACGATCCTCAGGTGATCCGGCTCGGGCCAGTTGAACCCCCGGCCGTGGGTGACCAGGATCTTCTCCGCGCGCAGCAGGTCGAGCGCCATCCGCTCGTCGTCAGCGATCGGGTGGACCGCCGGGTCGAGGCGCGGGAAGACGTAGAGCGCACCCTTCGGCTTCGTGCAGCTGACACCGGGAATCGCGTTGAGCAGCTCCCAGGCGGTGTCGCGCTGTGCGAGCAACCGACCGCCCGGCAGCACCAGGTCGTTGATGCTCTGGTAGCCGCCGAGCGCGGTCTGGATCGCGTGCTGCGACGGCACGTTCGGGCACAGTCGCATGTTCGCGAGGATGTTCAGCCCGCTGATGTAGCTCTGCGCGTGCTGCTTCGGGCCGCTGACGACCACCCAGCCGGCCCGGAAGCCGGCGACCCGATAGGACTTCGACAGCCCACTGAACGTGAGGCAGAAGACGTCCGGCGCGAGCGATGCGAGCACGGTATGGCTCGCGTCGTCGTACAGGATCTTGTCGTAGATCTCATCCGAGAGGACGACGAGATCGTGCTGGCGCGCGAACTCGACCAGCGACTCGAGCATCGGCCGCGGGTACACGGCACCGGTCGGGTTGTTGGGGTTGATCACGACGAGCGCGCGGGTGCGGTCACTGACCTTCGCGGCCAGGTCGTCGAGATCGGGCAGCCAGTCGGCCTGCTCGTCACAGCGGTAGTGCACCGCCCGGCCGCCGCACAGGCTCGTGACCGCGGTCCACAGCGGGTAGTCCGGCGCGGGGATGAGCACCTCGTCGCCGTCGTTCAGCAACGCCTGCAGCGTCATCGAGATCAGCTCGCTGACCCCGTTGCCGAGATAGATGTCCTCGACGCCGACCGACTCGAGCCCGTTGAGCTGGTAGTACTGCTCGACCGCGGTCCGGGCCGAGAACAGGCCTTTGGACTCGCTGTAGCCCTGCGCGGTGGGCAGGTTGTGCGCCACCGCGTGCAGGATGTCGTCGGGCGCCTCGAAACCGAACGGCGCCGGGTTGCCGATGTTCAGCTTGAGGATGCGGTGGCCCTCGTCCTCCATCCGCGCGGCCTCGTCGAGCAGCGGCCCGCGGACGTCGTAGGCGACCCCTTGCAGCTTGTCGGACTGGCGCAGGTCCATCCGTCGAGAGTACGTGCGGAAGCGCCCGCGGCCGGCGAGGGCAACGCGGCGTGGCCGGCGATCAGCCGGCGCGGGGAAGGGGGAAGTGGCGGATCAGGTGGCGCGCTGCTGCGGGACACCCGCGAGCAGCGAGCGAACCTCCGACTCGCGGTAGCGACGGTGTCCCCCCAGCGTCCGGATCGAGGTCAACTTGCCGGCCTTGGCCCAGCGGGTGACCGTTTTCGGGTCGACCCGGAACATCGTGGCAACCTCGGCGGGGGTGAGCAACGGCTCGGCATCGGCGGTGCGAGTGCTCATCAGGACTCCCGTCGTGGTGACCGTTTGCACGGTCGATCAGGGTCCATAGTGCAGATTCAGCGTTCTGTCCGGTATGGCCCATCCGAACCATCTTTGGACCGACGAAAGTCCCCCGCTCTGTCCGATTTCATCCTTTTTGGCGCGGCACCCGGTCCATCGACCGTTCATCCGTCCGCCGTATGGCGCACACGGCCGGTTGGCGGAGCGGGCCGGCGGGCGGGTTTTAGTTGGCGTGTTCGAGGGCGGCGACCGCGCGCCAGCGCCCGACCACCCGCTCGTAGCACTCGCCGGCGGCGCGGACGTCACCCGCCGCGAGGCGTTCCAGCGACTCGTTGACCTCGGCGACCGACGTGTCGGCGGACAGCGCCTCGTCGTCGAACAAATGCACCAGCCCGCCGTAGTCGAGCTCGACCAGCGAGTGCGGGTGGAAGTCCTCGAGCCAGCGCCCGACGTCTTCGATCGCGGAGGTGGCCGGGCCCTCGTCGAACACGCGCCGCACGATCCGCAACGCCTGCGCAACCCGGCGGCGGGCCCGGGACATCTGGGTGAGGTAGATCAACGTGCGGTCGAGGCCGACCTGCCGCGGATCGCGGACGGCCCGCCGGTCGCCGAGCACGAGCCGTCGCTCGGAAGCCTCGAACACCGTGAACCAGGCCACCGGCACCTGCCAGGTGGAGGTGATGATGCCGGCCTTGAGCTCGGGGTGACGGGCCAGCCACGCCTCGCGGGCGAGGTCTGCCTCGGCGGTCAGCGCGGGCGGGAAGAACGCGTCGCGCAACTCATCGGGAAGCTGCGAGCGGAAGCTGTCCAGCGCGTCCCAGGCCCGCAGCTGCAGCCGCCACGGGCACACGTAGGTCAGGCCGTCGACCTGGCGTACGTAAGCATGGTCGACACCGACGGACAGGTCGAGCCGCGGTGGCACCGCCAGTACGGCGGACAGCGCGACCTCGTGCTCGCGGGCCATCTGCAGCGGGCGGCTGGGAACGTCGCCGTGGCTGACGTACTCCTGCCAGCGCGCGCGCTCCGCGTCGGAGAGCCCCGACATCGGCTCGTAGACCCGAAGATGCGCGGCGTACCCCAGCACGGGTTCATCCTGTCACGCGAACCGTGCCGTGGTGGGCGGGTCTAACCTGCGGGTGTGAGCGTCTTCGAGCTCGGCGCGTCGCACGAGCAGGTCGTGTTCTGCAACGACCCTGCGAGCGGTCTGCGCGCCATCATCGCCATCTACTCGACCGCCCTCGGGCCCGCGCTGGGAGGCACCCGGTTCTACCCGTACGACAGTGAGGACGACGCGCTCGCCGACGTTCTCAACCTGTCGAAGGCGATGGCCTACAAGGCGGCGTGCGCCGGGCTCGACCTCGGCGGCGGCAAGGCGGTCATCATCGGCGACCCGGCCACCGACAAGACCGAGGCGCTGCTGCGCGCGTACGGCCGGTTCGTCCAGGCGGTCGGCGGGCGCTACTACACCGCGTGCGATGTCGGCACCTACGTCGAGGACATGGACGTCATCGCCCGGGAGTGCTCGTTCGTGACCGGCCGCTCGCCGGCCCACGGCGGCGCCGGCGACTCCTCGATCCTCACGGCGTACGGCGTTTTCCAGGGGATGCGCGCCGCGGCGCAGGTCGCCTGGGGTGTCGCGACGCTCCGCGGCCGCCGGGTCGGGATTTCGGGGGTGGGCAAGGTCGGCCACTACCTCGTCGAGCACCTGCTCGAGGACGGCGCGGAGGTCGTCGTCGCCGACGTCGCGCAGGACGCCGTGGACCGGGTCCGGTTGTTGCACCCCGAGGTCGACGCGGTCGCACCCGATGCGCTGATCGACGAGCAGATGGACGTTTACGCGCCCTGCGCGCTAGGTGCGGCTCTGTCGGATGAGAGCGTTCCGCGGCTGTCCGCGCGGATCGTCTGCGGGGCGGCCAACAACCAGCTCGCCCACCCAGGGATCGAGAAGCTGCTCGACGAGCGTGGCGTGCTCTACGCGCCCGACTACGTGGTCAACTCCGGTGGCCTGATCCAGGTCGCGGACGAGATCGAGGGCTACATCGAGGCGCGAGCGCGCTCGAAGGCGACCGAGATCTACGACACCACGCTGCGGATCTTCTCCCTCGCCGACGCCGAAGGCGTCCCGCCGTCGGTGGCCGCCGACCGGCTGGCCGAGCGCAGGATGGAGCAGATCGGCGCGCTGCGCCGGGTCTGGCTTCCCACCCGGTAGCTCGGTCGCGTTATCCTGAAGGGGATTCCGGCCACGCCGGATCCTCCTAGTCGAATACGTCCGAAACGCACCGGGTCGGCCCCGGGGCACGAGGGGGTCGAGCCACATGGGGCGCGGCCGGGCCAAGGCCAAGCAGACGAAGGTTGCCCGCCAGCTGAAGTACTCCAGCGGCGGCACCGACCTCGACCGTCTCCAGGAGGAGCTCGCCGCCGAGCGCGCCGGCGCCAGCACCTACCCGCCGTCGAGCACCAACCACAGCTGGGCCGGCGACGCTGACGAGCACGACGACGAGAGCGCAGACCAAGCGGACGACGACGACACGGACGACGACGAACCGTACGCCGCCTACGCGGACGATGACGAAGACGAGGCCGACGCGGACAACGCCTCTCGGTGAACGGGCGGCGCGCTAGGCGGAGGCCTCGAGGCGGGTGCTACGGGCCGCGAGTGCCCGGCCGATCCGGGCGACGGTCGCTTCCGGGGTCAGGTAGTAGTCGTCGGCGCTGAGCACGATCACGGTCCAGCCGAGGGCCCGCATGGCATCCCGCCGCCGGTCATCGGCCCGGCGCTGCTCCCAATGGAACGCGCCGTCGTACTCCACGAGCAGCCGCTGCTCCTTGTACCCGAAATCGGCCCGCCCGACCAGCCGGCCGTCGCGGTCCCGGATCTCGAGCTGAGAGGTCGGCTTCGGTAGCCCGCTCCTCACCATCAGCACCCGCACTCGCGTCTCCATCGCGGACTCGCTCAGCGGATCGACGAGCTCGAGCACGTCGTCAACCCGACGTACCCCACGGAGCCCTCGGTGGTCGGCGCGGTACCCGGCTAGCTCGTCGGTGGTGATCGCCGCTCGGTGCGAAAGTGCGTCGACGACCACGACCGCCTCTACCAACGAGAGCCAGCGCGCACAGTCGAAGGCGGTGCGCAACGGCGAGGTGATCAGTACGCCGTCGAGCCCGATCAGATCGCTGTCCTCGACCGTGATCTCTCGGGTGAGGCACCCCGGACGGTGCGCAACCGGTGCGACGTACGACACCCGATCCAGATGCGCTCGTTTCGGCGATCTTGCACGTCGACGTCGTAGATCCAGGCGGCGGTCAGGCCGCAGAGGAACACATCGTCAGGCAGCACGATCCGAACGGCCGCGAGCCTCGTCGCACGCGTGTCGGCAAGTGCGGTGTGCGCCCACACGTCTCGGAAGATGTGCCGCCAGGAGGCGCTTCGAAGCGCGGAGCGGGATACCCCGAATGCCGCCGCCTGGGCGGTCGTGAAGGGTGCCGAGACAAGTTGCCGGGGGATCGCGCGGGAGGTCATCGGGCGAGCATGCCGGGACCGCCTCCGCGACGACGGCGTCATCCACAGGCCACCGCCCCTCCGCTTCGGTGATCTTGATCACGAACGGGGGGCCGGGCGGATCTCGCCGGCCACCCAGGCGGGGACGCCGCGAGCGGCCAGCAGGTCGAGCGCGGTCGAGGCCGCCGCAGCGGGTACGACGGCCACCATCCCCACCCCGAGGTTGAAGGTGCGCTCCATCTCCTCCGCGCTCACGTTGCCGCGGTCGGCAATCAGATCGAAGATCGGCCCCGGGGTCCACGTCGTACGGTCGATCACGGCAGCCGAGTCAGGCGGCAGAACGCGCTGCAGGTTCGCGGTCAGCCCGCCGCCGGTGACGTGCGCGAACGCGTGAACCTCGACCGTGACCGCAAGCGCCAAGCAGTCCTTGGCGTAGATCCGGGTCGGTGTGAGCAGCACGTCGCCGAGCGCTTCGCCGAGATCCGCGGTCGAGTCGAGCGAGAGCTTGCTCACGACCAGCAGCACGTGCCGCGCGAGGGAATAGCCGTTGGCATGCAGCCCGCTCGAGCCCATCGCGATGACGACGTCACCCGCTCGCACGCGGTCGGGGCCGAGCAGCGCGTCCGCGCGCACCATCCCGGTCGCCGCGCCCGCGAGGTCGTAGTCGTCCGGGGCGAGCAGGCCCGGGTGCTCAGCAGTCTCGCCCCCGATCAGCGCGCACCCGGCGAGAGCGCAGCCGGCGTCGATGCCCGCGACGATGTCCGCGATCCGCTCCGGCACCACCTTGCCGCAGGCGATGTAGTCGGTCATGAACAGCGGCTCGGCGCCGCACACGACGATGTCGTCGACCACCATGCCGACGAGGTCGTGCCCGATCGTGTCGTGGCGGTCCATCGCCTGGGCGATCGCGACCTTCGTGCCGACACCGTCGGTCGACGTGGCGAGCAGGCGGTCCGCGTCGATGCGGAACAGCCCGGCAAAACCGCCGAGGCCACCAACCACCTCGGCACGGGTCGACGTGAGGCGCGACTTGATCAGCTCGACCGCACGATCACCGGCCGCGATGTCGACGCCGGCCGCGGCGTACGTCGCCGACCCCTCGACTTCCCCGGTCATGCGGAGGTGGTCCCCAGCTCTACGGCCGCTGGAGCGCGTCGGCTGCGCCGACGCCCGGCAGCATCGGCTCGTACGCCGGATCAGTAGCGATCTCGTGCAACGTCGGCGCGCTCTCGACCACTCGCGAGATGCCTTCGAGCATGTGCTTGCCGAGCAGCTCCGGCGCGGGCAGCTCGATCGGGTAGTCGCCGGTGAAACAAGCCGTGCACAGGCGATCGCCCGGCAGCGTCGTCGCCGACACCAGCTCGTCCAGCGAGATGTAGCCGAGGGAGTCCGCCCCGATCGACGCGCACACCTGCTCGACGGTCAAGCCGTTCGCGATCAGCTCGGCCCGGGATGCGAAGTCGATCCCGTAGAAGCACGGCCACTGCACCGGCGGCGAGGAGATCCGCACGTGGACCTCGCGCGCGCCCGCCTCACGCAGCATCCGTACGAGCGCGCGCTGGGTGTTGCCGCGCACGATCGAGTCGTCGACCACGACCAGTCGCTTTCCGGCGATCGTGGCGCGCAACGGGTTGAGCTTCAGCCGGATGCCCAGCTGGCGAATCGTGTTGGACGGCTGGATGAAGGTCCGGCCGACGTAGGCGTTCTTCACCAGACCGATCCCGTAGGGGATGCCGCTCGCTTCGGCGTACCCGACCGCCGCGGGCGTCCCGCTCTCGGGTACCGGGATCACCAGGTCGGCATCGGCAGGGTGCTGCTGCGCCAGCCGCCGGCCGACCTCCACCCGGGTCGCCTGCACCGATCGCCCGGCGATCGCGGTGTCGGGACGGGCGAGATAGACGTACTCGAACAGGCAGCCCTTGGGCGATGCCTCCGCGAAGTGCTGCGAGCGCAGCCCGTGCTCGTCGACCGCGACCAGCTCGCCGGGCTCGACCTCGCGGACGAACGACGCGCCGACGATGTCCAGTGCCGCGCTTTCGCTCGCGACCACCCAGCCACGCTCCAGCCGGCCGAGCACCAGCGGCCGCACTCCGTGCCGGTCCCGCGCGGCGTAGATCGTGTTCTCGTCCATGAAGACGAGCGAGAACGCACCGCGCAGCTGCGGCAGCACGTCCATCGCGGCCGCCTCGAGCGAAAGGTCGGAGTGCCCGGCGAGCATCGCGGTGATCAGGTCCGAGTCGCTGGTCGCCTTCGGTGACTCGTCTCCACGGTCATCGTTCTGATCCTCCGCGAGGCGCGCAGCCAGCTCAGCGGTATTCGTCAGGTTTCCGTTGTGCCCTAACGCGATTCCGCCGCCCTCGGGCGAAGGACGGTACGACGGCTGCGCGTTCTCCCACGTGCACGAGCCGGTGGTCGAGTAGCGGGTGTGGCCGATCGCGAGATGACCGGAGAGCGCGCCGAGGATCGGCTCGTCGAACACCTGGGCGACCAGGCCGAGGTCCTTGTAGACGACAACGGCAGTGCCGTCGGAGACCGCCATGCCGGCCGCTTCCTGGCCACGGTGCTGAAGCGCATAGAGCCCGTAGTAGGTGAGCTTGGCAACCTCTTCGCCCGGCGCCCAGACCCCGAAAACCCCGCATGCATCACGCGGAGGTTGCTCGTCGGGGATGTGCTCGTCGTCGGCTGCGTAGGTGTCGGCTGCGTGACTGTCGGCTGCGTGGTGCGGCACCGACCAGGCTCCTTGGCATTGGCGACGGAGGGAAACCGCGCCCCAGTGTAGAGGCGCGCCCACTCGCCTTCGGTGATCTTGACGTTGGAGGCGCAGAAATCGCGATTGTGCGCCTCCAACGTCAAGATCACGAAAGCGTTGGTGGGGTGAAGAGAGCGCGGTCAGGAGAGTACGGGCAGCAGTGCCGAGAGGTCGGCGCGCTCGCCGCTCGCCCGTACGCCCCCGGTGGCGACCGCGTCGGCCCACCGCATCCGGCCGGTCGCGAGCGCCACCCAGGTCAGCGCGGGCATCTCGACCACGTTCGGCGGCGTTCCGCGGGTATGCCGCGGTCCCTCGACGCATTGGATCGCGGCGTACGGCGGCACGCGTACCTCGACCGAGCGGCCGGGCGCGCGCTCGGCGAGGATCGCCGCGAGCATCCGGCAGGCGGTCCCGAGGGCACCGGAGTCGATCGCGACCGGATCGATCTCCGGCACCGACGCGCTGAGATCGGTGCTGTGCACGACCAGCTCGTTGACCCGGGTCGTCATCATGTCGCCCAGCCGGATCGGGCCGCGGCGCGCCGCGACCACCTGTTCGGCGGTCATGCCCTCGAGCGCCTGCATCAGGGCATCTCCTTCGGCGAGCAGCCGGTCGGCGATGTCAGGGACCGAGAGCCCGCGCGCCCCATCGCGGCCGCGTTGCTCGATCTCGGCCACCGACTCGCGCCATTTCGCGGTGTAGCCAGCGATCGACAGCGGCCGGTCGCTCGCTCCGGGGGCGGCGATCGCGTTGGTCAGAGCCCGCGGCACCTCGGTCGTGTGGAACGCGAGCTGCTGCACGGTCCAGCCGGCCAGGCGGGACGGCCGCTCGACAGCGGCGTCCGGGACCTGCCTCAACCACGCCGCGAGAGCCGACTGCTGGGCGACGTACGCCGCCTTCAGCTCGTCGAGCGTCGCCATCAGTCGAACAGCGCGGGCAACGTGCGCTCGAAAGCCTCGGCGAGCTCGGCGAGCGGGAGCTCGAACAGCTCGGTGATCGCCAGCCGGTCACCGCCGGTCACGCCGATGACCTTCGCCGGGACCTCGAGCTCGCCGGCCAGCTCGAGTACGCCGTCGACGTCGTCGGTGGTGACCATCGCCCGCGCCCCGGACTCGCTGAACAGCGCCACAAACGCGTCGCCGTCGACCCCGACGGTCGCGCCCACGCCACCGATCAAGGTCGCCTCGACCAGTGCCTGTGCGAGACCGCCCTCCGAGAGATCGTGCGCGGAGACGATCGAGCCGGCCGCCGCCATCCTCGCCAGCAGCGTGGCAAGCGCGCGCTCGGCGGCGAGCCGCACGTGCGGGGGCCGACCGCCGAGATGGCCGTGCACCACCCAGGCCCACGCCGATCCGTCGAGCTCGTCCGCGGTCTCCCCCAGCAGCACGATCGTCCGGCCCGCAGCGTCGAACCCGCTCGGCACCCGCCGGCGTACGTCGTCGAGCACACCGAGGACTCCGATCACCGGAGTCGGGTTGATCGCGGTCGCGCCGGTCTGGTTGTAGAAGCTGACGTTGCCACCCGTGACCGGAGTGCCCAGCTCGCGGCAGGCTTCGGCCAGGCCGCGGGTCGCCTCGGCGAACTGCCACATGACGGCCGGGTCCTCGGGCGAGCCGAAGTTCAGGCAGTCGGTCACCGCGATCGGCGTGGCGCCGGTGCAGGCCACGTTGCGATGCGCCTCGGCGAGGGCGAGCTGCGCTCCGGCGTACGGATCGAGGCGGGCGAACCGTCCGTTGCCGTCCAGTGCGAGCGCGATGCCGCGCCAGGTGCCGTCGCCGAGCCGCACGACGCCGCCGTCGTGCGGCATCGCGAGGACAGTGCCACCGAGGACGTAGCGGTCGTACTGCTCCGTCACCCAGCGGCGGGAGCACAGCTCGGGAGATCCCGCCAGCTGGAGCAACGCGGCGCGAAGCTGGTCCGCGGTGCGCGGCCTCGGTAGCCGGGACGAGGTGTCCGCGTTCAGCGCATCCTGCTCAGCGTCCGGGCGCGCCACCGGCCGGTGGTAGACCGGCCCGTCGTCGGCGAGCGAGCCGGGCGGTACGTCGACCACGGTCTCGCCGTACCACGTGACCACCAGCCGGTCGCCGTCGGTGACCTCTCCGATCACCGTCGCGAGGACACCCCACTTGGCACAGTGCGCGAGCACGGCCGCCACGTTGCCCGGAGCGACGATCGCCAGCATCCGCTCCTGCGACTCGCTCGTGATGACCTCGAGCGGCGACATCGACGGCTCGCGCAGCGGCACTCGGTCGAGGGCAACCCGCATGCCGCCGTCGCCGTGGCCGGCCGTCTCGCTGGTCGCACAGGACAGCCCGGCGCCGCCGAGGTCCTGGATGCCGGTCACCAGGCCGGCATCGAAGAGCTCCAGGCAGCACTCGATCAGGATCTTCTCGGTGAACGGGTCGCCGACCTGGACGCTGGGCCGCTTCGCCGACGAGCCCTCGTCGAAGGTCGCGCTGGCCAGGACGGAAACGCCGCCGATCCCGTCGCGGCCGGTCTTGGCGCCGAGCAGGACGACCTGGTTGCCGACGCCGGTGGCCTTCGCCAGCTGCAGCCGCTCGTGCGGCAGCACGCCCACACAGAGCGCGTTGACCAGCGGGTTGCCGGCATAGGTCGGGTCGAAGCCCACCTCGCCGCCGATGTTCGGCAGGCCGAGGCAGTTGCCGTAGCCGCCGACGCCCGCAACGACCCCGCGAACCAGCCGCTTGGTGTCCGGCGCGGTCGCGTCGCCGAAGCGCAGCGAGTCCATCACGGCGATCGGCCGCGCTCCCATCGTCAGGATGTCGCGGACGATCCCGCCCACACCGGTCGCCGCACCCTGATAGGGCTCGACGTACGACGGATGGTTGTGGCTCTCCACCTTGAAGGTGACCGCGAGCCCGTCGCCGACGTCGACGACGCCGGCGTTCTCGCCGATGCCGACGAGCATCGCCGCGCTCGCTGGCGGGTTGTCGGCGAACTGCCGCAAGTGGACCTTGCTGGACTTGTACGAGCAGTGCTCGCTCCACATGACGCTGTACATCGCGAGCTCGGTGTCGGTCGGGCGACGCCCGAGGATCTCGCGGATCCGCGAGTACTCGTCGTCCTTGAGGCCGAGCTCGACATACGGCTGGGCGAGGTCGGGCGCGTCCGCGGCGGCCGCAACGGTCTCGAAGTCGGTCATGCAGAGACCATGGCGGCGACAACCGACGTGAACATCGGAAGGCCGTCGGCGCTCGGCCCGGTCAACGTGTCGATCGCGTGCTCCGGGTGCGGCATGAGGCCGACCACGTTTCCGGCCGAGTTGGTGATGCCGGCGATGTCGTGCAGCGCACCGTTCGGGTTGCCTCCCGCGTAGCGGAACACGACCAGTCCCTCGGCTTCCAGCTGCTCGACGGTCGCGGCGTCGGCGACGTACCGGCCTTCGCCGTGCTTGACCGGGACGAGGATCTCCTCGCCCGGCGAATAGTCGCTCGTCCAGCGAGTCGAGGTGTTCTCGACGGTCAGGACCTGGTCCCGGCAGACGAATCGCAGCCCGGCGTTGCGCACCAGGGCCCCAGGGAGCAGCTGCGCCTCGCAGAGCACCTGGAAGCCGTTGCAGATACCGAGCACCGGGAGCCCCGAGCGGGCGGCGGCAACGACCGATCCGACCACCGGTGAGAACCGCGCGATCGCACCGCCACGGAGGTAGTCGCCGTACGAGAACCCGCCCGGAAGGATGACTGCGTCGACGCCGTGCAGAGCGGCGTCGCCGTGCCACAGCGGCACCGCCTCGACTCCGACCGCGCGCACGGCGCGAATCGCGTCGTGGTCGTCGAGCGAGCCGGGGAACGTCACCACGCCGATGGTGGTCGTGGCGCTCACAGGCCGAGGATACCGAGCGGGGTGGCACCGGCCGCGCGGTCTCCGCGCCCTCGGCGTGGCCACGCCCCGGCCGCGACGGTCAGTCCTCGATGTGGATGGTGAAGTCCTCGATCACCGGGTTCGCGAGCACCGCCTCGGCGGCGCGGCTGGCGATCTCGCGGGCGTCCGCTCCGTCGGCGATCTCGATCTCGAACCGCTTGCCCTGGCGCACGGACGTCACCGTGTCGAAGCCGAGGTCGGGCAGCGCGCGAGCGATCGCCTGGCCCTGAGGGTCGAGGATCTCGGGCTTGGGCATGACGTCGACGACGACTCGGGTCACCTGCCAAACCCTACCGACCACGCCGCACCCCTCGCTGCCGTGATCTTGACGGCAGTCAGGGAGTGGCGGCGAGGTAGTCGTGGAAGTCGCGCCCGGTCAGCCGCTCGTAGGCCTCGACGTACTTCTCCCTGGTCCGTGCGACGACGTCGTCGGGAAGCGGCGGAGGCTCGCTCTTGCGATCCCAGCCGGACTCGTCGCTGAGCCAGTCGCGCACGTACTGCTTGTCGTAGGACTCCTGCGGGCCGCCGGGGGCCCAGGTGAGTGAAGGCCAGAACCGCGACGAGTCCGGGGTGAGGACCTCGTCGCCGAGGGTCAGGGTCCCGTCCTGGTCGTGACCGAGCTCGATCTTGGTGTCGGCGAGGATGATCCCGGCCTGTTCGGCAAGCTCGCGCCCGCGCGCGTAGACCGCAAGCGTCAGTTTGCGCAGCTCGCCGGCGAGCTCGGGCCCCACCGCCTCCACCACCTGGTCGAACGTCATCGCCGCGTCGTGCTCCCCGCTCGGCGCCTTCGTCGTCGGCGTGAAGATCGGCGCCGGCAACCGCGAGCCGTCGCGCAGCCCCGGCGGCAGGTCGACCCCGCACACGCTGCCGGTCGCCCGGTAGTCCGCGGCGCCGCTGCCGGCGAGGTAGCCGCGGGCGACGCACTCGACGCTGACCATCTCCAGCGTCCGGCACAGCACCGACCGCCCGCGCAGCGCATCGGCGTACGGCGCAAACACCAGCGGGTACTCGGCGACGTCTGCGGTGATGACGTGGTTGGGCACGAGGTCGGCGAGCCGCTCGAACCACCAGAGCGAGATGCCGGTGAGCACCGCGCCCTTGTCCGGGATCTCGGTCGGCAGCACGTAGTCGAAGGCCGAGATCCGGTCGCTCGCGACCATCAGCAGCTGGTCCTCGCCGGCGACGTAGAGATCGCGGACCTTGCCCGAATGCAGCCGGAACTCGTCCAGCCCGGCCAGTGCGTGTTCCGGCACTAGCTCAGCCCCTCCAGTCGCTCGAAGACTCCATCCAGCCGTTTCAGGTAGCGCTGCGGCCGGCACACCTCGTCCAGGCGGGCCTCGTCGAGCTCCTGGCCGGCATCCGCCGCGTGCTTGCGCAACGTCTCGCGGAACGGAACGCCGGTGGTCCAGGTGTCCATCGCTGCCGCCTGGGTGAGGGCGTAGGCGTCCTCGCGCGAGAGCCCGGCCTCGACCAGTTCCAGCAGGACCGCGCTGGTGTAGATCAGGCCGCCGGTGGCGTCGAGGTTGGAGCGCATGCGCTCGACGTCGACCACCAGACCGTTGACCAGCCGGCCGGTCAGGTGCAGCAGGTAGTCGGTGCCGATCGCCGCATCCGGGAGGGCGATCCGTTCCACGGACGAGTGGGAGATGTCGCGCTCGTGCCAGAGCGCGATGCCCTCCATGACCGGCACGATCTGCGCGCGCACGATGCGCGCCAGGCCGCAGATCCGCTCGCACATCACCGGGTTGCGCTTGTGCGGCATCGCGCTCGAGCCCTTCTGGCCGGCGCCGAACGGCTCGGCCAGCTCGCGGACCTCGGTGCGCTGGCCGTGCCGGACCTCGAGCGCGACGGCCTCGCAGACCGACGCAAGAAGAGCAAGCGACGAGACCCACTCGCTGATCCCGTCACGGAGGACCACCTGGGTCGCGACGTCCGCGGGCCGCAGGCCGAGCTCGGCCGCGACCTGGCGCTCGACCGCCGGATCGATGTTCGAGTACGTCCCGAGTACGCCGGAGATCTTCGCGATGCCGACCGCGTCGCGGGCCCGGAGCAGCCGGTCACGCGACCGCGCCATCGCGAACGCGAAGTCGGCGACCCGATGACCCCACACATCCGGCTCGGCGTGCACGCCGTGCGTGCGTCCGACCCGGATCGTGTCGCGATGGCTGAGCGCATGATCGCGGAGCCCGCCGACCAGTGCGGTCGTCTTCGCCAACAACAGGTCCGTGGCGCCGACCAGCTGCAGGGCGAGCGCGGTGTCGAGCAGGTCCGACGACGTCATGCCGAAGTGCACCCAGGCCGCCGCCTCGCGCGGAGTGGTGTTGTCGGCCCACGCGGTGAGGAACGCGATCACGTCGTGCTGCGTGACCGCCTCGACCGCTGCGACCGCCTCGGGCGTGGGCGGCGGCGCGGCGCGGACCGGCCCGAGCGCATCCGCGGGCACCGTGCCGGCGGCGGCGTGCGCCTCGAGCACGACGGTCTCGACCCGGCACCACAGCTCGTACTTGTGCGCCTCGCTCCACACCCGGCCCATCTCGGGGAGCGTGTAGCGCTCGATCATGAGGCCGCCTCTGCGATGTCGGTGCGGTAATGCGCGCCTTCGATCGTGATCCGCTCGATCCCGGCGTACGCCGATTCTCTCGCACCGGCGAGCTCGGCGGCGACCGCCGTGACCGCAAGGATCCGCCCGCCGGCCGTGACCAGCGCGCCGTCGACCTCCGCGGTCCCGGCATGCAGCACGTCCGCGCCGCTGACCGCGTCTAGGCCATGAACGGGGTCGCCGGTCCGCGGCGCCGCGGGATAGCCGGCCGAGGCCAGGACGACGGTCACCGCGAAGCCGTCGCGCCACTGCAACGGCGGCAGGCCGGCGAGGGTGCCGGTGGCGGTCGCGTGGAGTACGCCGGCCAGCGGCGTCTCGAGCAGGGCGAGCACCGACTGCGTCTCGGGATCGCCGAACCGGGCGTTGAACTCCACCACCTTCACCCCGGTCGAGGTGAGAGCGAGACCGACGTAGAGCAGGCCGGCGAACGGCGTGCCCCGCCGCGCCATCTCCTCGATCGTGGGTCGCGCCACCCGGGCGACGACCTCGTCGACCAGGTCGGCCGGCGCCCAGGGCAACGGCGCATACGCGCCCATGCCACCGGTGTTCGGCCCGGTGTCGCCGTCGCCCACCCGCTTGAAGTCCTGCGCCGGAAGCAACGGCACGACCGCGACACCGTCGGTCAGGCAGAACAGAGATACCTCCGGCCCGTCGAGGTACTCCTCGATCACGACCCGATGCCCGGCGGCGTGACGCCGCGCCTCGCCCCGGTCGCCGGTGACCACCACGCCCTTGCCGGCCGCGAGCTCGTCGTGCTTCACGACGTACGGCGGTTCGAGCCGGTCCAGCACTTCCGCGACCTCAGCGGGCGTCTCGGCCACCCAGTGCCCGGCTGTCGGCACGCCCGCGGCCGCCATCACGTCCTTGGCGAACGCCTTGCTGCCTTCGAGCTGCGCGGCCGCGGCGCTCGGGCCGAAGACCACGAAGCCGGCGGCTCGAAGCTCGTCCGCGACCCCCGCCACGAGCGGCGCCTCGGGGCCGATCACGACCAGATCGGCGGTCGCCTCGCGGGCGGCATCGACCGGGTCGGTGATCGCCAGCAGGCTCGCCACCTTGGCGATCCCGGGATTGCCCGGTGCGCAGAACAACGCGGTCACCGCAGAGTCGCGGGACAGCGCGAGGCACAGCGCGTGCTCGCGGCCGCCGCCGCCGATCACCAGGACGCGCATCGGGCCCTCACAGCAGCGGCCGGATCGCGACGGTCTGCTCGCGCTCTGCGCCGACGCCCACAACCGAGACCGGCGCGCCGCTGAGCGACTCGATCGCCTCGACGTACGCGCGCGCCGCCTTGGGCAGGTCGTCGAGCGACCGGGCCGCCGTGATGTCCTCGTCCCACCCCGAGAACTGCTCGTAGATCGGTCGCGCATGGTGGAACTCGGTCTGGGTCATCGGCATCTGCTCGTGCCTGGTGCCGTCCACGTCGTACGCGACGCACACGGGGATCTGTTCGAGCCCGGTGAGAACGTCGAGCTTGGTCAGCACGAAGTCGGTCACGCCGTTGACCCTCGCTGCGTAGCGCGCGACGACCGCGTCGTACCAGCCACATCGGCGCGGGCGGCCGGTGGTCACGCCGAACTCCGCCCCGACGCTGCGCAGCCGATCGCCGCCCGCGTCGAGCAGCTCGGTCGGCATCGGTCCTTCGCCGACCCGGGTCGTGTAGGCCTTCGCAACCGCGACCACGCGGTCGATCCGCGTCGGCGGGATTCCCGAACCGGTGCACGCCCCGCCCGCGGTCGGGTTGGACGACGTGACGAACGGATAGGTCCCGTGGTCGACGTCGAGCATCGTGGCCTGTCCGGCCTCGAGCAGGACGACCTTCCCGGCATCGAGTGCCGCGCCAAGCATCAGCTGCGTGTCGGCAACCATGGGACGCAACCGGTCGGCAGACGCGATCAGCTCACTGACCACCTCGTCGACCGACATCGCCTTGCGGTTGTAGACCTTCACCAGGATCTGGTTCTTCAGCTCGAGCGCGCCCTCCACCTTCTGGCGAAGGATCTTCTCGTCGAACAGGTCCTGGATCCGCACGCCCAGCCGCGACATCTTGTCGGCGTACGCCGGACCGATCCCGCGACCCGTCGTACCGATCTTCGACTTGCCGAGAAAGCGTTCGCCGACCTTGTCCATCAGGACGTGGTACGGCGTGATGACGTGCGCATCGGCGGACACGACCAACCGCGAGCAGTCGACCCCACGGGCCGAGATCGCCTCGATCTCGCTGAACAGCACGCCGAGGTCGACCACCACTCCGTTGCCGATGACGGGGGTGACGCCGGGCGTGAGGATGCCGGCCGGCAGCAGATGCAGCGCGTACTTCTCGGCGCCGATCACGATCGTGTGGCCGGCGTTGTTGCCGCCGTTGAACTTCACGACGTAGTCCACCCGCTCGCCGAGCAGGTCGGTCGCCTTGCCCTTGCCCTCGTCGCCCCACTGTGCGCCGAGCAGCGCGATCGCGGGCATCTGCGCCGTCCCTTCCGCTCGAGGCACGCCGTCGCAACGACCGCCCACCCGGCCCCGCAAACAACGAACCCCGGTCGCAATCGACCGGGGCCTCTTGCGGATCGAGGCTACCCCGCCGGAACCCGCAGGCAACCTGACCGAGCCCGCCGGCGTTGAGACAGTGTGGCTGTGACCCGGCTGGGCTCGGACTTCGACGAGTTCGTCGTCGCGCGCTCGCCCGCGCTGCTGCGTACCGCGACCCTGCTGCTCGGTGACCGGACCGACGCCGAAGACCTGCTGCAGACCGCGCTGCTGCGGGTCGCGCGGCACTGGTCCAAGGCGATCGAGAACCCGGACGCCTACACGCGGCGGGTGCTGGTCAACCTCGCGCACGACCATGCCCGCCGTCGCCGCCGCCATCCGGAGTCGCCGGCACCCGAACCCGATCTGATGGCGGTCCAGCCGGCGACCGAGTCCGCGTTCGAGGACCGCACGGAGCTGCTCTGTGCGTTGCGTGAGCTCCCGGACCGCCAGCGCGCGACCGTGGTCCTGCGGTTCTGGGAGGACCTCTCGGTCGCCGACACGGCGAGCCTGCTCGGCTGCTCGGAGGGCACCGTCAAGTCAACGACCAGCAAGGCGCTCGCCCACCTGCGCCACGTCCTCGACCTCCCTACCGTCCCCACTGCGATCGGAGCCGGCCATGACCACTGACGAGCAGATCCGCGACGCGTTCCACGCCCGCTTCGGCACAGAGTTGGCGGACCTGGCCGTGGATCCGGCGCTGGTGGCCGTCGTACGTCGCAGGTACGCCCGCCAGCAGCGGCTGGTGCTCCTGGGTGCCCCGCTCGGGGTTGCGGCGCTCGCGGCCGGCTCGATACTGGCCGCCAACGCCGTGGGCAGCGGCGCCGTCAGCGGCATCAACGGCCTCACGAGCAACGCAGCGCAGTCCGGGGTCAGCGTGACGCTGCTCAACCACCGGCTGCAGTTCCCCGCCGGCTGGAGCGGGAGCGCCGGCACGGTGATGAACCTCGGGCCGGCCACCCACCATCTCGGGGGCAAGGACCAAGGCGCCAAGCTGATGGATCGAAGCGCCCGCATGAGCCTCGGCATGAGCATGTTCCGCGGTCCGATCGCCACGGCCGAGCGGGCGGTCGTCCCCGCCGCCGAGAGGAAGCGGATCACCACGACGATCGCTGGGCTGCCGGCCGTCATCGATCAGTTCGGCACCTCACCGGTCTGCCCGATGTCGGTGGTGCACGCACCAGCGGCGGCGACGGTCAAGCGCCTCATCTCCCACACCCCGCTGCCGATGCGGAGCGCGCTGCTCAAGAGCCTCAGGACGGCCCGGTTCTCGAAGCTCAGCCCGGCCGGATTCGGCGTCGGTGTCCCTCAGCCCGGCTGCGCCCGCGCGACCAAGAGCGCCGCTGCCCTGCCGGATCACGTGAGCACCGCAATCACCTTCCCGGACGGCGACCTGCTGATGGTCGACTCGATCGGGATGAGCCCGACACAGGTCGAGCACGTCCTGGCGGACGCGATCAGCAGCTGAGCGGGCGACGGTCAGCCGAGCGGCGCGGAGGGATCGCTCTCGGCCAGAAAGGACCGGCAGCGCTCCGCCTCGTCGCTCTCACCGATCGCTTGCGCAGCGCGGGCGAGCGCGTTGAGCGAACGCAGGAACCCCTGGTTGGGCTCGTGCGACCGCGGCACCGGTCCCCAACCCTTCCACCCCGACCGCCGCAGCGCGTCGAGCCCGCGGTGGTAGCCGACCCGCGCGTAGGCGTAGGACTCGATCACCGCGCCGCGCTCGTAGGCCGCGTCGGCCAGTGCCGCCCAGGCGGCGAGGTACGACGGGAACCGAGCCGCGACCGCGGCCGGATCCTCGCCCGCCTCTAGCGCCGTACGAGCCTGCGGGTCATCCGGCAGCAGCGTCTCCGGTGGCTCGCCCAGCAGGTTGCCGCCGTGGGTCACCGGCGGCCTCGTGGCAGCCGGCTCAGTGGTAGATCCAGACCGAAGCGCCGACCGCGAGGTAGGCCGAGCTGAAGAAGTGCAGCACGGCGTCATCGGTGATCCGGACGCAGCCGTGGCTGTTCGGGTACGGCGGCACCTCGCCGCCGCTGTTGCCGTTGCCCTCACCGTGGATCGCGTAGCCGGTGTCGGTGAAGTACGACGGGTAGTACAGCGTGCCGAGCTTCGAGACGCGGGTGCCGGTCAGCTTGTACTGGATCGAGAAGTGACCGGTCGGGGTGATCGCCCTGGAGATCCCGCCTTCGGAGTTCTTGTAGAGGTAGCCGCCCGCGGTCGAGGTGTCGAGGATGTGCGTGATGTGGCCGTCCTTGGCCATCAGCAGCACCTGCCGGCCGATGTTGACCTCAACCTCGTAGGTCGCGGCGTGCGGATGGCGCAGGTGGATGTGGCGCGGGTGGTTCAGCTTGTTCCACACCGCCATCGTGACCTCGCCGTTGGGCGGAAGCTTCTGCACCTTCTCGAACGCGGTCACCGCGTGCAGGGTGTCGTCGCCGTAGTACTTGCTCACCGAGCCGAGCCAGTAGTGCAGCTTGCGCAACCGCTTCTGCAGTGCCTTCACGTCCGAGCCCGAGTCACCCAGCACCAGTTCGCGGTGCACGACCTGCAGGTGCAAGGTCGCGGACTGGGCGTGCGCGTGCAATCCGTCGTAGTGCCGGACCACGCGGTAGAGCACCGGACCGAGCGCATCGGGATGGATCGTGAAGGAGAACCGACCGTCGTACGCCGTCGTCTTGCCGGCGTGCTTCCAGACGCCGTCGACCTGCTTCCAGAGATAGATGGTGCCGGTCAGGTGCGGCCGGACCCGGCCGCGCAGCACCGAGTCCGAGTAGACCGGAACGGTGTGCTGCGGGTTGAACGACAGCAGCGGGCGCAACGCGTACTTGTGCCCGGACGTCGTCGCGCTCGTGTAGCTCGGGGTGTTCTTGAACGCCACCCGGTAAGCGCCACTGACCGCGGGCTGCACCGTCCACCCGACCTGGCCCTGCGAGCCGGTCGTGCGCTGCGGCGTGCCCTTCGCACGGTGCCAGGACGTCGACCCCGCGACCCGGTGCTGGAGCACCGCCGGCTGCCCGCTCACCGGGTGGCCAGTGCTCTTTTCGGTCAGGTCGCCGGTCACCACGAGCGACTGGGTGAAGGTCAGGCTGCTGCGCGACAGGGTCGCGGTAGCGGTGGTCTGCTGCTGGAGCGAGAAGTCCGGCCCGTTCAGCGTCTTCGCACCGGTCACGACCACGGGACCAGAGGTCGCGCCGGCCGGCACGACGATCGTCACCTTCTGCGCGTTGACGTGGTGGAAGTGAGCGGCGGTAATGCCATTGATGGTGGCGGCGGTCTCGCCGGTGAAGGTGGCACCGGTCAGCGTGAGCGTGCTGCCCTGGACGCCGTACGCCGGATGCAGGCTGAAGTCGGTGCCGCCGGAGGCGGCGGCTGAAGTGGCCACACCGGCCACGAGAAGCGCGGAGCAGCTCGCCACAGCGAACGCGCGCAGCGTCGACGACATCGTTCCCCTACTCGGATGGAAGAAAGCTCTCCAACGATACGTCGTACTTGCCGGTTTTGCGGCGCACATCGACCTGCTGAGCGCCCAGTCGTGATCCACTTGTGACGGCCGATCGGCCAAGTGGAACGCCGCCCGGCCGGGTCAGGTCATCCGGGTGCCGGTGCTCTTCAGGTCCTCGCACGCCTTGGTCACCCGCGCGGCCATGCCCTCCTCAGCCGCCCGGCCCCACGCCCGCGGGTCGTACGCCTTCTTGCTGCCCACGTCGCCGTCGACCTTCAGCACCCCGTCGTAGTTCTTCATCATGTGGTCGACCACCGGCCTGGTGAACGCGTACTGCGTGTCGGTGTCCACGTTCATCTTGACCACGCCGTAGTTCAGCGTCTCGCGGATCTCGTCGAACATCGAGCCCGAACCGCCGTGGAACACGAGGTCGAACGGCCGCTCCACACCGAGCTTCTTGCCGACGTACTCCTGACCCTCCTTGAGGATCGAGGGCTTGAGCTTGACCGATCCGGGCTTGTAGACGCCGTGCACGTTGCCGAAGACCGCGGCGAGCAGGTAGCGGCCGCGCTCGCCCGGAGCGCCGAGGACCTCGGCGACCCGCATCATGTCCTTCGGCGAGGTGTAGAGCTTCTCGTTCTGCTCGTTGCTGACGCCGTCCTCCTCGCCACCGACGACGCCGATCTCGAGCTCCATGATCGTGTGCGCCTCGATCGACATCGCGAACAGCTCGTCGGCGGTCTTGAGGTTGTCCTCGAGATCCAGGCCCGAGCCGTCCCACATGTGCGAGCCGAAGATCGGGTCGCCTCCGGCTTTTACGCGCTCGATCGAAAGCTCCAGCAGCGGACGCATGTAGCCGGCCAGCTTGTCCGGCGGGCAGTGGTCGGTGTGCAGACCGACGTTGACCGGGTAGTTCGTCGCGACGACCTTGGCGAACGCCGCCATCGCCACCGCCCCGGACACCATGTTCTTGATCGAGGCACCGGAGGCGAACTCGGCGCCGCCCCAGGAGATCTGGATGATGCCGTCGCTTTCGGCATCGGCGAACCCGCGCAGCGCGGCGTTCAGACTCCCCGACGACGTCACGTTGATCGCCGGATAGGCAAAGCCACCGGCCTTCGCCCGGTCGATCATCTCGGCGTAGACCTCAGGGTTCGCGACGGGCATCTCGGCTCTCCTCAGCACAGACCGTTGGCTGTCTTTCCCGGGGCACTGCTCACCATGCCTTGTCCTGAAGTATGGGCGCTACCCTGCGCGCGTGCACCAGCACCTTGCCTCGCAGGCGGCGGACGCGCCGGCCTTGCACCAGCTCGCGCTGCACCAGCAGGCGTTGCTCGGTGCGATCAGCCCGACGCACCTGCTTTCGACCTTCGGCGTCATCGGCGTACTGGTCATCCTGCTGGCCGAGATGGGAGTGCTGGTCGGCTTCTTCCTGCCCGGCGACTCGCTGCTGTTCGTCGCCGGCTATGCGACGAACGGCCACAACTCGCTGCACCTGCACCTGCCGCTCGGCTGGCTGATGATCGCGGCCGCCGCCGGGGCGGTGATCGGGGGGCAAGTCGGCTACGAGGTCGGCCGTCGCGCGGAGCTCCGGCTGCAGGACCGCCCCGAGTCCAGGTACTACAAGCGCGAGTACGTCGAACGCGCCGATCGCTTCCTGGAGCGGTTCGGCATGGCGCGGACGGTCGTGCTGTCGAGGTTCGTCCCGATCGTGCGCACCTTCGCCAGCCCGATCGTCGGGGTGGCCGCGATGCCGGTGCCGTCATACACGACGTGGAACCTGATCGGCGGGCTGGTCTGGACCGTACCGATCATCCTGCTCGGCCACTGGCTCGGACACATCTCCTTCATCCGGCACTACATCGAAGGGCTCGCGGTCATCATCGTCATCCTCGCGATCGTGCCCGCGCTCGTGCACATGGCTCGCCACCGCGGGGCCGCGAGCTCCTGAGCGGAAACGCCGGAGTCAGGCCAGGTCGAGATCGGCGAGCGAGTACGCCGCCAGGTAGTCGAGGCCCGTGGCCCGCACCGCGTCTGCGGCGCCGCGCTCGACGATCACCGCGACACCGACCACGTCGGCCCCGGCTTCGCGCAGCGCCCCGACCGCGGTCAGCACCGAGCCCCCGGTCGTCGAGGTGTCCTCGACGGCGAGCACTCGCCGACCCGCCACATCCGGACCCTCGATCCGGCGTTGCAAGCCGTGTGCCTTGCCTTGCTTGCGCACGACGAACGCGTCGAGCTTGCGCCCGGACGCGGCGGCCGCGTGCAACATCGCCGCAGCGACCGGGTCGGCCCCCAGGGTCAGCCCGCCGACGGCGTCGAAGTCGAGGTCCGCGGTGAGGTCAAGCATCACCCGGCCGACGAGCGGAGCCGCCGCGGCAGACAACGTGACTCGCCGCAGGTCCACGTAGTAGTCCGCGTCCTGCCCGGAGGACAGCGTCACACGGCCGTGCACCACCGCGTCCTGTTTGATCCGGGTCAGCAGCTCGTCGCGGTCGCCGTCGCTCACGCCAGCGACCCTACCGACGCCGCCGTACGCCCGGCCACGGGATTACCCGTCATCGGGACGGTGCGGCCGCGCCGGCCCAGGCAGCGCCCGCTCAGGCGATCAACGGCGCGGCGGCTTTCTCGGCCGCCGAGACCACCGAGAGTCCCGAGCGGTCTTCGTTCACGTCGACCAGCACCGTGTCGCCATCGGCGATCGCGCCGCTGAGCAACGCCTTCGCCAGCGGGTCTCCGATCGCGGTCTGGATCAGCCGCCGCAGCGGCCGGGCCCCGTAGACCGGGTCGAAGCCGGTGATCGCGAGCCACTCGCGGGCGCCGTCAGTGACCTCGAGGGTCAGCCGCCGGTCGGCCAGCCGCGTCATCAGCCGCTCGATCTGGATCTCGACGATCTGCGCCAGCTGCTCGCTGCCGAGAGAGTGGAAGACCACGATGTCGTCGAGCCGGTTCAGGAACTCCGGCTTGAAGTGTTCGCGCGCGGCACGCATCGCGGCCTCGTGCTTCGCCTTGTCGTCCAACGCCGGGTCATTGATGAAGACCGAGCCGAGGTTGGACGTCATCAGCAGGATCGTGTTGCGGAAGTCGACGGTGCGGCCCTGCCCATCCGTGAGCCGGCCGTCGTCGAGCACCTGCAGCAGTACGTCGAAGACGTCGGCATGTGCCTTCTCGACCTCGTCGAGCAGGATCACGGTGTAGGGCCGGCGGCGGACCGCCTCGGTCAGCTGGCCGCCCTCGTCGTAGCCGACGTAGCCGGGCGGCGCGCCGACGAGACGCGAGACGGTGTGCTTCTCGCCGTACTCGCTCATGTCGATGCGCACCATCGCCCGCTCGTCGTCGAACAGGTAGCCGGCCAGCGCCTTCGCGAGCTCGGTCTTGCCGACCCCGGTCGGGCCGAGGAACAGGAACGAGCCGGTCGGCCGGTCCGGGTCGGAGATGCCGGACCGCGCCCGGCGAACCGCGTCCGATACCGCGTGGACGGCGTCGTCCTGGCCGACCACCCGCGCCGACAGCGCCTCGTCCATCCGCAACAGCTTCGCGGTCTCGCCTTCGAGCAGGCGGCCGGCGGGGATGCCGGTCCACGACGCCACGACCTCGGCGACGTCGTCCGCACCGACCTCTTCCTTCACCATCGCCTCGCGTTGCTCGGAGGCGCTGGCGGCCGCGGCGAGCTCGGCTTCGGCGGCCGGGATGTCGGCGTAGAGCAGGCGCGACGCAGCCTCGAAGTCGCCCTGACGCTGCGCGGACTCGGCCTGCGTGCGCAGGCTGTCGAGCCGCTGCTTCAGCTCACCGACCCGGTTGAGACCACTCTTCTCGCGCTCCCACCGCGCGGTGAGCGCGGCCAGCTGCTCGGATCGGTCGGCGAGCTCCGCGCGTAGCCGGTCGAGCCGGGCGCGCGAGGCCTCGTCCTCCTCGCGCTCGAGCGCCATCTCCTCCATCCGCAGCCGGTCGACCGAGCGTTGCAGCTCGTCGATCTCGACCGGACGGGAGTCGATCTCCATCCGCAGCCTCGATGCCGCTTCGTCGATGAGGTCGATCGCCTTGTCCGGAAGGAAGCGTGAGGTGATGTAGCGGTTCGAAAGCGTCGCGGCAGCGACCAGCGCGGCATCGGCGATCTCGACCTTGTGATGCGCTTCATAGCGGCCCTTGAGGCCGCGCAGGATCGCGATCGTGTCCTCGACGCTGGGCTCGCCCACCATCACCGGAGCGAACCGGCGCTCGAGGGCGGGGTCCTTCTCGATCGAGGTGCGGTACTCATCGAGCGTCGTCGCACCGATCAGCCGCAGCTCGCCGCGCGCGAGCATCGGTTTCAACATGTTGCCGGCGTCCATCGCGCCTTCGCCGGTCGCACCGGCACCGACGACCGTGTGCAGCTCGTCGATGAAGGTGACGATCTGACCGTCGCTGTCGCGGATCTCGGCGAGGACGGCCTTGAGCCGCTCCTCGAACTCGCCGCGGTACTTCGCGCCGGCAACCATCGCAGCGAGGTCCAACGAGACCAACCGCTTGTCGCGCAGCGACTCCGGCACGTCACCGGCAACGATCCGCTGGGCGAGCCCCTCGACCACGGCGGTCTTGCCGACGCCCGGCTCGCCGATCAGCACCGGGTTGTTCTTCGTCCGCCGCGACAGCACCTGGACGACCCGGCGGATCTCGGTGTCGCGACCGATCACCGGGTCGAGCTTGCCCTCGCGAGCCTGCGCGGTGAGGTCGACGCCGTACTTCTCCAAGGTCTGGTACGTCGCCTCCGGCTCGGGGCTGGTCACCCGAGCCGAACCGCGAACGGCCTTGAAGGCGTCCTGCAGCGCATCCGGGTCGGGCAGGAAGTCGGCCACCGGGTGGCCGCCGGAGCGGGCCAGTCCGACGATCAGGTGCTCGGTCGAGACGAACTCGTCACCGAGCGACTTCGCGATCTCGGCCGCGGTGTTGACGACGGCGAGGGCAACGGACGACAGGCCGGGGGCCGCGACGGTTGCCCCGGTCGCGGTGGGCAACCGGTTGAGTGCGGCCTGCACCTCCCGCGCGACGAGCGCCGGATCACCGCCGGCCGCCTCGATCAGCGGTCGCGGCACCCCGTCGGCCGGGATGAGCAGCGCGTGCAGCATGTGCAGCGGCTCGACATGCGGATGCCCGGCGGCGCCGGCGGCCTGCACGGCAGCGCCGAGCGCCTCCTGGCTACGAGCGGTGAATCGGTAGGTGTCCATCAGCTGGTTCTTCTCTTGGGGGAAGGCGGAAAGGGGAAAGTCAGTGGTGGTCGGGCTGGCGCCGCCAGACCACGACGGCGGACTGGTCGATCGGCACGAGATCGCGGCGGTAGGACTGGTGGACCTTCCGCTCGCGGCGAGCCGCCTCGTGTGCCGTCGCTTCGAGCTGTGCGTGCAGTTCGTGCACGCGCGCCTGGAGGGCGGCGACCTGGTCTTCGAGCTCCAGGATGCGCTTCACGCCGGCGAGGTTGATGCCCTCGTCCTGGCTGAGCCGTTGCACCTCACGCAGCAGCGCGATGTCACGCGCCGAGTAGCGACGGCCGCGACCTTGGGTCCGCCCGGGAGAGACCAGGCCGATCCGGTCGTAGGAGCGCAGCGTCTGAGGGTGCATTCCGGCGAGTGTCGCCGCAACGGAGATCACAAAAACCGGCGAGTCGTCATCCGGTGCACCGAAGCCGAGCCCGTCAGCCATGGTGAGCGCCTCCCGATCCGAGATGGGTCCGCGGGTCGTGCGGGTGTGCGGTCGCGTACGCCTTGAGTGCCTCGCGGGCCTCGTCGGAGAGCTGTTCGGGTACGACGACCTCGACCGTGACCAGCAGGTCGCCCTTGCTGCCGTCGCGTTTCGCCACGCCCTTGCCGCGGAGCCGAAGTACGCGGCCGTTGGCGGTGCCGGCCGGGATCTTCATCGACACCATCGGCCCGTTCAAGGTCGGGACCTTGACCGTGGCGCCGAGCGCCGCCTCGGCGTAGGTCACCGGCAGCTTCAGGGTCAGGTTGTGACCCTTGCGGCCGAACAGATCGTGCGGGCTGACGTGCACGGTGACGATCAGGTCCCCGGCGGGCCCGCCGCGAGTGCCGGCCTCACCCTTGCCCTTCAGCCGGATCTTCTGCCCGTCGGCGACGCCGGCGGGGATCCGCACGCGCAAGCTGCGCGAGGTGATCGCCTGACCCGACCCGCCGCAGTCCGCGCACGGCTCGTCGACGATCAGACCCCGTCCCCGGCAGTCACGGCACGGCTCGGCGAAGGCGAAGCCGCCCTGGTTGCGCGAGGACATGCCGGTGCCCGAGCAGCCGGGGCAGACCCGGGTCGTCGTACCCGGCTTGGCGCCGCTGCCCTTGCAGGTCGGGCAGGCGTGCGGTCCGGACAAGGTGAGCGGGATGGTCGCGCCCTCGGTCGCGTCGGTGAACGACAGCGTCACCTCGGCCTCGACGTCGACCCCGCGACGCGGCGCCGCGGTCTGACTGCGGCGGCCACCACCGAACAACCCCCCGAACAGGTCGCCGAGCCCACCACCGGCGGCACCGGCGCCGGCACCACCGAACAGGTCGCCGAGGTCGAACGGCACGCCGCCCGGGCCGCCCGCGCCGCCACCCGGCGGCATCCGGAACCCGCCGGACCCGAACAGCGTCCGGGCCTCGTCATACTCCTTGCGCTTGTCGGCGTCGGAGAGCACGTCGTAGGCCTCGGAGATCTCCTTGAACTTCTCCTCGGCCTTGGCGTCACCGGAGTTTGCGTCCGGGTGGTAGGTGCGGGCCAGCTTGCGGTACGCCTTCTTGATCTCAGCGGCAGAGGCGGTCTTCGGGACTCCGAGCGCCGCGTAGTAGTCCTTCTCGACATAGTCGCGAACGCTCATCGGGGTTCCTGCGCCTCCTTCCCGCTACTCATGGTGATCGTCGTCGTAGTGCCCGCGCTTTGCTCAGTACGCCGGGTTGGCCGGCGGGTCGGTGTCCGGCTGGTCGTCGTCCTCGTTCGGTGCGGCGGTGCGGGACGGCTGGTCGGGAAGCACCGCGGTCTCGGGCTCCACCACCGCGACCCGTGCGGGCCGCAGGATCCGCTCGCCGACCCGGTAGCCGGACTGCAGCACCTCGGCACAGGTCGGCTCCTGAACCTCGTCGGAGAAGCCGTGGGTCAGCGCCTCGTGCTGGGTGGGGTCGAACGGCTCGCCGACCTGACCGAAGCGGGTCAGGCCCAGCTTGGTGAGCGTCGCCTCGAGGCCGTCGGCGACGAGCGCGAACCCGCCCGACACCTCGCCGTGCGCGCGCGCCCGGTCGATGTCGTCGAGCAACGGCAGCAGGTTGGCGAACACCGACGCGAGCGCAGCCTCGCCGACCGCCTGCCGATCGCGATCGACCCGGCGCCGGTAGTTGGCGTACTCCGCCTGGAGCCGCTGCAGGTCGGCGGTGCGCTCGGCAAGCTGGGCTTGCAGCTCGGCCGAGGCTCCCGCCTCCGGTGCCGGCGCGGCCGAGCCGGCGGCAGCGGCGACCTGCGCCGCGCCGGCCCGCACCTCGCCGGTGGTCGGATCGAGGCGGCGCCGGTCACGAATGACCGGGCCGACCTCCTCGGGGAAATCGCTCACTCAGAGCCACCGTCGCCTGGCTCGTCGACGATCTCCGCGTCCACGACGTTGTCGTCGCCGTCGGCGGACTCACTCGTCGCGTCGGCTCCTGGCGTCGCCTGGCCGGCGTCGGGGTTCGCGGCGTACATCGCCTGACCCATCTTCTGGCTCACGGTCGCGAGCGCGGCCGACGTGCGGGTGATCGCGTCCAGGTCGTCAGACTCGAGCGCCTGCTTGACCTCGGCGACCGCAGCGGTCACCTCGTCGCGCACGTCGCTCGGGACCTTGTCCCCGTTGTCCGCGAGGAACTTCTCCGTGGTGTAGACGAGCTGGTCCGCCTGGTTGCGGGCCTCCGCGGACTCCCGCCGCTTGCGGTCCTCCTCGGCGTACTGCTCGGCTTCCTTCATCATCCGCTCGATGTCGTCCTTCGGCAGCGCCGAGCCGCCGGTGATCGTCATCGACTGCTCCTTGCCGGTCCCGAGGTCCTTCGCGCTGACGTGCACGATGCCGTTCGCGTCGATGTCGAAGGTGACCTCGATCTGCGGGACGCCACGCGGCGCCGGCGGAAGGCCGGTCAGCTCGAACATGCCGAGCTTCTTGTTGTACGCCGCGATCTCGCGCTCGCCCTGGAAGACCTGGATCTGCACCGACGGTTGTGCGTCGTCGGCGGTCGTGAAGATCTCGCTGCGCTTGGTCGGGATCGTCGTGTTGCGCTCGATCAGCTTGGTGAAGATGCCGCCCTTGGTCTCGATGCCCAGCGACAGCGGGGTCACGTCGAGCAGCAGGACGTCCTTGACCTCGCCCTTGAGCACGCCGGCCTGCAGGGCCGCGCCGACCGCGACGACCTCGTCGGGGTTGACGCCCTTGTTGGGCTCACGCCCGCCGGTCAGCTCCTTGACGACGTCGACGACCGCGGGCATCCGGGTCGAGCCACCGACGAGCACCACGTGGTGGATGTCGGCGATCTTGATTCCGGCGTCACGGATGGCCTGCTCGAAGGGGCCCTTGGTCCGGTCGAGCAGATCGGAGGTGATCCGCTGGAACTCCGCACGGGTCAGCTTCTCGTCGAGGTGCAACGGGCCGGCGTCGCTGGCGGTGATGTAGGGCAGGTTGATCGTGGTGTCGGAGGACGACGAGAGCTCGATCTTCGCCTTCTCGGCCGCTTCACGCAGCCGCTGCATCGCCATCTTGTCCTTGGACAGGTCGATGCCGTGGCCGCCCTTGAACTTCTCGACCAGCCAGTCGACGACCTTCTGGTCCCAGTCGTCGCCCCCGAGGTGGTTGTCACCACTGGTGGCCTTGACCTCGATCACGCCGTCGCCGATCTCCAGCAGCGACACGTCGAACGTGCCACCGCCGAGGTCGAAGACCAGGATGGTCTGGTCGGCCTCCTTGTCCAGGCCGTACGCCAGTGCGGCCGCGGTGGGCTCGTTGATGATCCGCAGCACGTTGAGCCCGGCGATCTGGCCGGCCTCCTTGGTGGCCTGGCGCTGGGCGTCGGAGAAGTACGCCGGAACCGTGATCACGGCGTCGCTGACCGACTCGCCGAGGTAGGCCTCCGCATCGCGCTTGAGCTTTTGCAGGATGAAAGCCGAGATCTGCTGCGGCGTCTGCTTCTTGCCGTCGATCTCGATCGTCCAATCGGTGCCCATGTGGCGCTTGACCGACCGGATGGTCCGGTCCGGGTTCGTGACCGCCTGGCGCTTGGCGACCTCGCCGACCAGCACCTCGCCGTTCTTGGCGAACGCGACGACGCTGGGCGTGGTCCGCGAGCCCTCGGCGTTCGCGATGACGTTGGGCTCCCCGCCCTCGAGGACGGTCACGACGCTGTTCGTCGTACCGAGGTCGATGCCGACCGCTCGTCCCATGTGAGTTGACCTTTCGCTTGCTTGTGGGTGCGGCTCAGGGTTGAGCCGCGTGTCATCAGGTCAACGCCGCGAGCTGCGACGTCATTCCTTTCTTGAGCCGGATTGGCTCAACTTTTTTACGAATCATATGACAATCTCGAATCCGCCCACAACCGGCGTTCGGGGGACAGCCGGCGCGAGCGCGTCGGCGGCGTTGTCCCCGGGCGGGTCCGGGTGCCGACCGAGGTGCGCCGCCGCCGGGAGCGGCGTAGCGTGCGGCTGTGCTGAGCCGGTTGCAGGACACCCAGGGCGCGCCCCGGATCCGGGTCCGGCTGCTCGCCGCGCTGGTGATCGTCGGCCTGCTCGTGCTGACCGCCCCGATCGTGATGGTGCCGCTGGTCGGCTGGCTCGCCCACCTGGCCTGAGCCCGGCTCTGCCCGCTCCGCACCCTCCGCCATCCCCCTTCGTGATCTTGACGTTGGAGGCGCACACCCTTCGTGATCTTGGCGTTGGAGGCGCACAAACGGCCG